>SLKS01000241.1 GCA_007134465.1 Kiritimatiellia bacterium
CCCGAACCGCCCGAGCGCATGTATCCTTTGCCGCCGAAGAACGAGAAATTGCTGACTCTTCCCCCCGATGAATTCGTGCCTTTGGGAGGCGGCATTCGCGTGGGCGGAAGCGAAGTGCCGCACGCGTACGACGAATCGACGGGGTATGTCATCTCCTATGGCGGTTGCGGCAGCTTCGGCACCACGTTTTCCAACGGGTACGGCAATCCGCTCTCGGCATACGACCCGGCGACGGAACGGTGGATCGCGCTGCGCTGGTACGATCCGTGCGGGCCGCCTCGGCACAGGAACGGGTGCAACATGTATATTGCCTATGATACGCGCCGCGGGCGAAGCTGGATATGGGGCGGCACATCTCAGAACCGTTTGGCTATGAGCCGCTTGCCGGATTGGGATGGCGGTTCCGTTATTTGGTCCTATAGCGGATTGCGGGACCGATTCGACATGACGGCAGTCATGGAACAGCCGCGTTTGATGAATAACGGAGTCATAACCTGCTATGATCCTGAAAACGATTTGTTTGTCATCAGTCCGTCGCGACGAGAGTCGGCTTTCGGATTCAATCCTGAAACAGGTGTTTGGCGCGAGATCGGGCCGAACAGAGCCGGAGCAGGATACAGTTACGCATGTTATGTGGACACGCTCAAGGGCATGTTCATTATGGAACAGGGCGAAACACCCTGTCTTTTCGATGCCGAAACTGGAGCTTGGACCGAGTTGCCCTCGAAAGGCGAGGTTCCTCGCGTGACCGGGGACCACCCTCAACCTAACCGCTCGGCGACGGCCTATAGTCCCGACGACAATATTGTCATGGCCATCGCCGACCGGAAAGCTTGGTTATACGATGTGCCCACCGGCATATGGACAAAAGTTGGTTCAACGCCCTTCGTTCGGCATGTGGTGTACGACAAGCGGCATAAGGTCTTTCTGCTGTTTCCCTTACCGCATCGCAATGTAGCCGTTCATGCCTTTCGGCCAGAGCGGCGGTAGGAGGCGGTTATCAAGCCCCTTGGTCGCGAACGTCGGGCGAAAAAGGGATTCCACCAAGAAGACTTATCCCGGCATGCATCTTATTGTTTCGCCTTTTTTTGTTGCATTCTTGCCTTCTCCCTGTATTCTGTCCCGTTTGTCTGCCCGTCAACCCGCTTTTCGCGAGCGAATTGTCCGTATGAGCTATTATTATCTGGTTGCCTCGTTGCCGACGTTTCCGCCGGAAGGTCCGCCCCCCATGAGCGGAGCGGACTTTCTGGCCCTGTGCCGTGAACATTTGCGCGCCGACGATTTCGCGCGGCTGGAACGGTTGCAGACCGAGACCGCGTCAACGCCGGCCGACGAAAGCGAGTTCGTTTCCCGCTGGCAGGCGCGCGACATCCAGATGCGCAACGCCATCGCGCGGCATCGCGGCAACCGGCTCCGGCAGGACCCCGCCCCGTTTCTGCGGCCGCATCCCGGCATGGACGCCACGCTCGACAAGTCCGTCGGCGACGCGCTGGGCAAGGATTCGCCGCTCGAACGGGAAACCGCGCTCGACCGCCTCCGCTGGACACTGGCAGAAAGCCTGGCCGGAACCGACCCGTTCGCCGCCGACGCCGTGTTCGCCTACGCGCTCAAGCTGCGCCTCGCCGAACGCTGGGCCGCCATGCGCGAGGAAACGGGCCGCGAATGCGTACGCGAATTGCTGGGAAACAACAGCCATGAACAGTAAAGCCGGCGAAAGACTTGTCTATTCGATAAACGTCAACGACATTCAAAATGTTGCCAAACAAATTTTGGAGCGAACGCTTACGGAAAAAGAAACGGCTTTGGTCGAAGAATCGCTGGGGGAGTTTGTGGATTGGTTCGGCGCCATTGAATGCGCAATCCTGAAGCACATGCGTAATTGAACCAATTGAACATCGGGCCGGAACGCGCGGCGAAAACACGGCCGATAACGGCATAACGACAATCCGGGACAGACTATGACACCATCCAAAGGCAAGATTACGGGTGTGAACGGCAACATGATCAGCGTGCTGTTCGACGGCGCAGTGTGCCAGAACGAAGTGGCCTATGCGCAACTGGACGACGAAACGCGCCTGATGTGCGAGGTCGTGCGCGTGCGCGACACGATCGCCGATTTGCAGGTGTTCGAGGACACGGCCGGGATTAAGGTCGGCCAAACGGTCGAATTCGCCGGCGAGCTGCTCTCGGTCGAACTGGGACCCGGGCTGCTGACCCAGGTGTTCGACGGCTTGCAGAACCCGTTGCCGCGTTTGGCCGAACAATGCGGCTTTTTCCTCCAGCGCGGCATGTACCTAAACGCCCTGCCCACCGATACGAAATGGGCGTTCACGCCCAAGGTCAAGAAGGGCGACACAGTCGCGGCCGGCGATACGATCGGCACGGTACCCGAAGGCATCTTCGAGCATCGCATCATGGTCCCCTTCGACTGGACCGGCGAATACACGGTCGAATCCGTGGCCGAGGCGGGCGACCGCACGGTGGAAGAGACCGTGGCCACGCTCGCGGACGCGCAGGGCGCGAAACGCGAGGTGCGCATGCTGCAACGCTGGCCGGTGAAAATTCCGATCCGAGCCTATGCGGAACGGTTGCGGCCGGAAGAACCGCTGGTGACGAAGGTGCGCATCGTGGATACGTTCTTCCCGGTGGCGCGCGGCGGCACCTATTGCATCCCGGGCCCGTTCGGCGCGGGCAAGACGGTGCTGCAGCAGATCACAAGCCGACACGCGGATGTGGACATTGTGATCGTGGCCGCCTGCGGCGAACGCGCGGGCGAAGTGGTGGAAACCTTGCGCGAGTTCCCGGACCTGACCGATCCGCGCACGGGCAAATCGCTGATGGAGCGCACGGTCATCATCTGCAACACCAGCTCGATGCCCGTGGCCGCGCGCGAGGCATCGGTCTATACCGCCGTGACGCTGGCGGAATACTACCGCCAAATGGGCTTGCATGTGCTGCTGCTGGCCGATTCGACTTCGCGCTGGGCGCAGGCGTTGCGCGAAATGTCGGGCCGGCTCGAGGAAATCCCCGGCGAAGAGGCGTTTCCCGCCTATCTCGAATCGGTGATCGCCAGCTTCTACGAACGGGGCGGAGTAGTCCGACTGCGCGACGGCGCCACCGGATCGGTCACGATCGGCGGCACGGTCAGCCCGGCAGGCGGCAATTTCGACGAACCGGTTACGCAATCCACGCTCAAGGTCGTGGGCGCGTTCCACGGCCTGTCACGCGCGCGGTCCGACGCGCGCCGCTACCCGGCAATCGACCCCCTCGACAGTTGGTCGAAGTATCCCAGCGTCGTGTCCGAAGACTGCATCCGCCGCGCGCGCGACATCTTGCGCGCCGGCGCCGAAGTCGGCCAGATGATGAAGGTGGTCGGCGAAGAAGGCACGTCCATGGACGACTTTGTTCTGTTCCTCAAGTCGGAATACCTGGACGACGTGTACTTGCAGCAGGACGCTTACGACCCGGTGGACGGCGCCTCGGCGGCCGACCGCCAGCAGCACGTGTTCGACGTCATTTTCGGCGTGCTGAACAGCGCCCTTTCGTTCCAGGACAAAGCCGCCGCGCGCCGCTTTTTCCATCAGCTCGCCCAGACGACCAAGGACTGGAACCGGGCCGACATGAAAGACGAATCGTTCGCCACGCTGCAAAAGAAGATCGAGTCCATGATCGCGGAGGCCCAAGACCATGCGTAGAGTATATCACCGCGTAGAAAAAATTGCCGGCAACGTCATCACCCTGCGCGCCGACGGCGTTCAGTACGGAGAGCTGGCGGAAGTCGCCTCGCGCGCCGGCACGTCGCTGGCGCAGGTCATTCGTCTGGACGGCGAGACCGTGTCTCTGCAAGTGTTCGCCGGCACGCGCGGCGTGGCGACGGACGCCGGCGTGCGCTTTCTCGGCCATCTCATGCAGGCGCCGTTTTCCGACGCCCTGCTCGGCCGCGTGTTCACCGGCAGCGCCCGGCCGCGCGACAAGGGCCCGGCCCTGAGCGACAACATGATCAATATTGGCGGGCCGTCCGTCAACCCGGCCAAGCGCATCATCCCCCGCAACATGGTGCGGACCGGCATCCCGATGATTGACGTGTTCAACACGCTGGTCGAATCGCAAAAACTGCCGATTTTCGCCCGCGCAGGCGAGCCCTACAACGCCTTGCTGGCCCGCATCGCGCTGCAGGCCGAAGTGGATGTGATCCTTCTCGGCGGCATGGGACTGAAACACGACGACTATTTGACCTTCCGCGACACGCTCGACGAAAGCGGCGCGCTCTCGCGCTCCGTCATGTTCGTGCATACCGCCGCCGATCCCGTGGTCGAATGCCTGCTCGTGCCCGACATCAGTTTGGCCGTCGCCGAGCAGTTCGCCTTGCAGGGCAAGCGCGTGCTCGTGCTGCTCACCGACATGACCAATTTCGCCGACGCCATGAAGGAAATCGCCATCACCATGGAGCAGGTGCCGTCCAACCGCGGCTATCCCGGCGACCTCTACAGCCAGCTCGCCGCGCGCTACGAAAAAGCCGTGGATTTCGATACCGCCGGCTCGATCACCATCCTGGCCGCCACCACCATGCCCGGCGACGACGTGACCCATCCGGTCCCCGACAACACCGGCTACATCACCGAAGGCCAGTTCTATCTCCGCAACGGCCGCATCGAGCCGTTCGGCTCGCTCAGCCGCCTCAAGCAGCAGGTCAACGGCGACACGCGCGCCGACCACCGCACGATCATGAACACCATGATCCAGCTCTACGCCGGCTACAAGGAAACCCTCGAGAAACGCTCGATGGGCTTCCGCATGAGCGAATGGGACGACAAGCTGATCAAGTACGGCGACCGGTTCGAAAAGGAAATGATGGACCTGTCCGTGAACATTCCGCTCGAACGCGCGCTCGATCTGGGCTGGGAGATCCTCGCCGATTGCTTCGAACCCATGGAAACCGGCATCCCGTCCAAGCTGCTCGACCAGTTCTGGCCGAAAAGCAAGGTGAAGGAGTAACCGGCATATGGGAAAAGAGGGGCTTTAGAGCCTTTTTCAACAAGTTACACGCAAAAACATGTATCTTTTCCAGAAGATGAAACGACGAAACACACGAAAAGCGCGAAAGGCACATACAACAGAAATTTCGCGTATTTCGCGCCTTTCGTAGTTGCAAAATAATTGGGTTGCGGGCGAAGCCCGCCTTAAGAACGGCGCGAACGAGACGTTGACATGGCGAAGATCAAACATACGAAGACCGAGCTGAAGGCGCAACGCGAAGCGTTGCGGCGGTTCGAACGGTTCCTGCCCATGTTGCAGCTCAAGAAGCAACAGTTGCAGTCCGAAATCCAGCGCGTGGACAACGAACTGGCCGAGAACCGCCGGAATCTCGACGCGGCCGAGGCCGAGCTGAGCCCGTGGGTTCGCCTGTTCGGCGAACCGGGCGCCGCGGACGCGCTGCGCGAGGCGGCGGCCGTGGACGACATCGCGCTTGATCGCGGCAATATCGCCGGCGTGGACATTCCCGTATTCAAATCTGTCCGTTTTCGGCCGTTCGAACCCGATCTGTTCGCAACGCCGCCCTGGCATGACGACGCTGCGGCTATGTTGCGGCGGCTGATCGAGCTGCGCGTTCGGGAGGATACCTTGCGAAAACAGCGCGAGGCCATCGCCGAGGAGCTGCGCGTGACCTCGCAACGCGTGAACCTGTTCGAAAAGGTGAAAATCCCCGAAACCCGCGAGAACATCCGGGTCATCAAGATTTTTCTGGGCGACGAACAGACCGCCGCCGTCGTACGCGGCAAAATCGCCAAAGACAGAACGGCGAAAAAGGAAGCGGCATGATCGTTAAAATGAATAAAATCCTGCTGCTCTGCCAAGCCGAACGGCGCGCGGCCGCTCTGAAAGCGCTGCGCGCGCTAGGTGTGCTGCATTTGGTTCCCGTCCGCGAAGCGAAAAGCGAAGACACCGATCAGGCCCGCAACGAAGCGCGCGCCTGCGAGCGCGCCATCCGCGTTCTGGAACAGCAGGCCGCTCTGGATGCTTCGTCATACGGGTCGGACAAGTCGGACAAGTCGGACAGGTCGGACCTGTCTGACAAACCGCCTAAAACCCCCAAGGCCATGATCCGCGAAACGCTTGCGCTCGACGACGAGCGCAAGACGCTCGAGGACCGGCGCGCCGCGCTGGCTCAGGAATGGCGGCCGTGGGAAGATTTGGGCGATTTTGATCCGCAGGCCGTCCGCGCGCTCGCCGAGCGCGGCGTGACCCTGCGCCTTTACCGCAGCCGCGAACCGCAGCCGCCCGCCGCGCCGGACGGATTTCACCTGTTCCCGCTGGTCTGGGGACCCAAAGGCGGCGCCTATGCGCTGGTCGGCGACGGCGAAGCCGAGACCCCGCCCGAATCCGAACCGCTGCCGCTTCCGACCCGTTCCCTGAGCGAAACGCGGCAGGAAGCCGAAGAAATCGGTCGGCGACTGGATGAAATCGGCGAGCGGTTGCGCGCGCTGGCCGCTCAGCGCACCGCGCTCGACGCCGCACTGCCGCAGTTTCGCGACGCCGCGCGCTTCGCCGAAGCCCAAGCCGGCATGGACGCGCAAGGCCCGCTGGCCTGGCTGCGCGGCTATTGCCCGGCAGACCAGGCCGACGCCATTCGCCGCGCCGCCGCAAAAGAGGGATGGGGGCTTCTGATCGAAGAGCCTGACGAAAACGATGCCCCGCCCACGCAGATCCGGCATCCGTTCTGGGTTAAGCCCATCCAGTCGGTCCTGGACATGATCGGCATCCTGCCGGGCTACCGCGAAGTGGACATCAGCGCCGTGTTCCTGCTCTTTTTCAGCGTGTTCTTTGCCATGATCGTGGGCGATGCCGGCTACGGCATGATTTTCCTGGCTCTCTCCTTTTTCGCGCGCAAGAAAATGACCGCCGCCCCGAAAGAACCGTTCCGGCTGCTCTATATCCTAAGCGCCAGCACCATCGTCTGGGGGCTGATGACCGGCAACATCTTCGGCATCCGCGCGTTCCCGGCCCTCTTGCAGCCCTTGCGTATCGGCTGGCTGTCCAATATTGAAAATATCATGCTGCTGTGTTTCCTGCTCGGCGCCATCCATTTGACCATCGCCCACGGCTGGAACGTGTTGCGTATGATTAAAACTCCGCAAGCCTTAGCCCATGCCGGCTGGATCGCCATCACATGGGTCATGTTTTTTGCGGCGCGCACCATGATTTTGAACCAGGAGTTTCCCGCCTTCGTGTACGCCTTGCTGGGCGTCGGCCTGCTGGCGGTGATCCTGTTCATGACCCCGCCAAAATTGCTCAAAACCGAGTGGACGTCGCACGTGATGTTGCCGCTGACCGTGATCGGCAACTTTGTGGATGTGGTCAGCTACGTACGGCTGTTCGCCGTGGGCAGCGCGTCGCTGGCCGTGGCGCAAGCCTTCAACGACATGGCCGTGGGCGGCGAGATGAGCGTGCTGCGCGGACTCGGCGCCGCGCTCATCCTTTTCGCGGGCCATGCGCTGAACATCGTTCTGTGCGGACTGGGCGTGCTCGTGCACGGCGTGCGCCTCAACACGCTCGAATTTTCCGGCCATATCGGCATGCAGTGGACCGGCGAACCGTACCGCCCGTTCGCCGCGGAAATCTTGGAACCTGAACAGAGTAATATCAAGAACGATGAAGCGGGCGACGGCCTTAAACGACCTGCGTAGACGAACAGCGTGGGGCCACCATCCGGCGGCAGGGGCCTGCCGCCCTCCATGTCGGTTCACGAGACTGGAGGGCGACGGGCCTCCGTCGCCGTTTCATGACGATGACGGTTGGGGCTGCAAAGGCAAACGGGTGGCGACAGATAGAAAACGAAGTACGGAAAACAACGACAGGTAGAATTCACAATCCAACTCGCAAGGAGGAACAACATGGAAGAAGTGGCAGTAGAAGCGGTGGAAACGTTGGTGAATGTCGGAACGTCGCTGGGACGCATGGGTGCAGTGGGCGCCATCGCGATGGCGGCCATCGGATCGGCGCTGGGGACCGGCGCGGCCGGGCTGGCGGCGATCGGCGCGTGGAAGAAATGCTTCGCGCAGGACAAGATGGCTCCGTTCATGCTGGTGGCCTTCATTGGCGCGCCGTTGTCGCAGACGATTTACGGCATGATTCTCATGAACGCCATCAACGGCGCGGCCGATGCGGATGCGGGCAACTACCCGTTCCTGATCGGCGCCGGACTGCTGGGCGGCGCCGCCATGGGCGTGAGCGCCTGGATGCAGGGCCGAGCCGGCGCGGGCGCGTCGGACGCCTTCGCCGAAACCGGCAAAGGCTTCGGCAACTATCTCATGTCGCTGGGCGTCATCGAAACCGTCGCCCTGTTCGTCATGGTCTTCCTGCTCATCATGATGTAGCAGCGCTCCCGCGAGAACAATTCGATTCGGGGACGGCGCGCAGGCGCCGTCCCCGAATTTTTTGTGAAGCGACAC
>SLKS01000345.1 GCA_007134465.1 Kiritimatiellia bacterium
AGAAACCCGTCTGCCAAACATGCGGGCGCCAGCCATGCGCGAAGGATTCGCGGAATATTGTCGGATCGGGTGTTTCCGGCTCGGCATCGAACGGCGTCCATTCTTGCAGCACAATATCGGCGATTTTGATATGACCGGCATGAACGGCGAAAAACAAAAACATCGGTCGCTGGAAAGATTCCGGATGCCTAATGGCCGTGTATCGCCGATGGGAGATTTTGACATCGTTCATATATTCCGTCTGCTCGGCGTTCCAGAGGCCGTCTTCGGACTGATACAGGCGTGTTTCGAAACGCGCGCGCCACCATTGCCGGTTGCGCACGAACCGGGAGCGCATGGCGACAGCGCGCGGATTCTCGTACAGGATTTCCTCAACTCCGCCGAGGTCGATATAGGCGGGGTCGGATGGTCGGACGTGAAACGTGTCGAACTCCATGACAAAACTGTCCGGCAAGCGTATGTTCCGTAGCGGCGCGCCAACAGTGGCGAATGAGCCGGACGGGCCCTTGGCGCGAATCTCCAGCGCATGCGAGCTTGTAGGGTGGCCATGCGTTTCGGACGTGATCCCGACAGATTCGTCCAGCGGGTTTTGCGGAAGCTGTTGCAAGTCCTTGTCGAAATAGACCGTTCCCCATACGTCCGGATTCCAGCGCTCGAAGGTTTCCCGGAAAACAACGCGGCCTTCCACATTCATGCCGGGCGCATAAGGGCCGTGCGGGAGGCGGTCGCGATCGGCGGTGGCAACCGCGTAGTGATCCGCCACGAGATCGACGGATTGGCCGTCGGAAAGACGGGTCATGCGGACGCGGCCTTCCGTAACGCGCGCGCGCGTGACATCGGCGTCGGCAGCGACAAAAAAGCGCGTGCCGAGCACGGTCAGCTCGGCATGAAGCGTTTCGATCGTCACGGGCGCCGCTGCCGTTCGAGTTTCGACCTGCGCTTCGAGCCGGCCGGATTCCAGACGCAGACGCGGAGCGGGCTCGCCCGCCGACACCGTCGCGGCGGCGGCATGCGAGAGCAGGAAACGGGCGACATCGGCATCCGCACCCGCTTCTTTCAGTGTCAGCGTTGCGCTTGCGTCGTTCTGCGCCGCTAACCGGTCGCCGGCCATTAGGAAGGTGCCCGACTCGGCCGGGAAGGAGCGGTCGCCGCGAGTTACAATCAGATGCCCCTCGGTATCGGCCAGCATCCAAGCCGTTGGGGCGGTGGACGGAGTGCGGAGCGCGATCCAGGCGCCAGCCGCGACCAGCAGGGCGGCGGCCGCAGCCAGAACAGGCCGCAGAAGACGGCGCGCCGGAAAGACAAGCCTGGTCTGCCGGGCGCGCCGCGCGGATTTCGCGCGGGCAAGACGACTTGTTCCCGCTCCGATCATGTAATGCATGACCAGTGTCCGGCGCGCGTCGGGATCGGCTTTCAGGGCTGCAAGCAACTGCGCCCGCTCCTCGGGCGCGAGCGTGTCGTCGTCCAGCCTGGCCAGCAGATCGAGGATATCGCTGTTCATGGCGTCGCTTCGCTTTCCACGCAGGTTGCCACGGCGATGCGCAGGCGCCGCAGCATCATGCGAATGGCCGCTTCCTTGCGCTGGACCAGCGCGGCGACCTCCCGGCTTTTCATGCCTTGCGCGTAGAACAGGTCCATGATCTTGCGATGGCCCGCGCCCAGCTTGCTCAGGCAGCGTTCCAGAACCGAGCGGCGCTGTTGCCACACGTCCTGTTCGGCGTCCGCTTCCTCGTAGGCCTGCTCGTAGGCTTCGATCATGTCCGTATCCGGCACGAGCCGGTCGCTTTTCTGCTTGCGCCAGTAATGCAGCGCCATGTTGCGGGCAACCCCGCGCGCCCATTTCGGGAACACGGCCGGGTCGTCCGGCATATTCGGGGATTTGTGCAAAATCGTTACGGCGATATCCTGGAACACATCGTCCGCATCCGTCGGATGCCGGACGAGCGCCCGCACATATTCATGCAGCATGGCCTGATGCTGCAGGAAAACACGCGTTCTTTTCTCTTTCGTGTTCATGTAATTCAGATTTTTGCGTGTTTTTTTTGTTGGCTTTTTTGCATCCGCAATCGATCAACGGCTTTGGTTTTGGAGTGCGGCGAGCTCTCGCCGCTTTCTCTTCGCCGAGACCTGGCTCGACGGAAATATAGAAGGTTTTATTAACTTGCGCGCCAGGTCGCGCAAAACAAAGCGGCGCCAGGTCGCCGCACTCCAAAAGCATTCGGGTTGCGGGCAAAACCCCCTTTACCTGTTCATTCCGTATCTAGCCCCATATGTAACATTGTTTTGTGAAAAAAACAGAAAAAACATGTGACAGTCGCGTTCGAAAGGCCATATAAGGGCAGGAAAAGGGAGTGTCATGGACCAAACGCAGGCCGACAGCGCCGAATTCGAGCGAATTCTGCGGGACACGCAGGATCGGGTGCGCGCCTATATCGCCGGGCTGGGCGCCGGGCGCGACGAAGTGGACGATCTGGCGCAGGATGTCTATGTGGCCTTTCATCGCGGCTGGAGCAAGATGCCGCCCGATATCGAGCCGATCCGCTGGCTTAAGGGCATTGCCCGCAACGTGTGCATGAACCATTTTCGGCGTACGAAACGGGAAAAGGCTCATCAATTCGAGGCGATAGCCGATTTGCTGTCGCAAAGCGCTGCCGCCACGGATGATACGCCGGGATTCGAGGCAGCGTTCGACCGGTTGCGGGATTGTCTGGCCGCGGTATCCGAAAAGGGCCGCAAGCTGTTGGCCTTGAAATACGAACAAAACCTCAATTCGAAGGAAATTGCCCGCAAAACAAGCATGAATCCAAGCGCGATTCGCATGACGCTGCTGCGGGTCCGGGACTCGTTGTATCGCTGCCTGACCCGGGCAACGGAAGAGGCGGCGGGTTTAGCCTAAAAAGACCGTAATCAGTGATCAGTGAGCAGTAATCAGTCGGCTGTTCATTCGCGCCGATTCGCGTAATTCGCGGGTGAATGTATTGAAGAGGCCCGCCAATGCACGCGAATAGGCGCGAATGATGGAAGTGTATGCGGACTTTAGCCACGCGCAAAAACGTGTGGCGTTGTCGGAAAGGTTCGGATGAACCCTGAAATCATAGCGCGTTTTCTGGACGACCGCGACAGTCTGTCGCTGGCGGAACTGAAAACGCTGGCGACGTGGCTGCGCGAGACGCCGGGCGCAACGGACCGGCTGTTCGCCATGCTGACGGTGGACGATATGCTGGGCCGGACAATCAGCGCGGACCGCGCCGATTTCGCGGAACAGGTGCGGCAGCGGCTGGCCGATCTGGATCGAAACGCGAAGGGCTCGGCCTTCGAATCTGATGTGCTCAAGCGTGTGGCGGGCGGCAAACGGACCCGCCGTTTCATGCCATGGCTGCCCGCCTTGGCGGCGGCGGCCGCGTTGCTGCTGTTGGTCGGCCTATGGCTGAGCGGGCCGACGGACGTATCCGACGCGGCCCTTGCCCGCATCGAGTCCGTGCAGGGCGATGTGCGCCTTGTGGCGGAGGACGGCGAGACGGTCGAAGCGAAGCCGGGCATGGCGCTGGCCGCCGGGAGCCGATTGGAAACCGGCAAGGACGGACAGGCCGCGCTGGAGCTGGCGGCGGGCGAACGTGTTCAGGTCTGGCCCGAATCCTCGTTGCGGGGCGGCGCGGATGTTGCGGGCGCCGCCGACCGGACAACCGCCGGTTTGCATCTGATTGCCGGGAACATTTCCGCTGTTGTTCCCCGACGTTCGCATGGCGACACGCTGTTCTTTTCCACGCCGCATGCGACGGCGCGCATTGTGGGCACCGCGTTCGATATCGAAGCGCAATCCGTGTTTTCCCGGCTCGATGTGCAGGACGGCACGGTCGAATGGACGCCGCGAGGACGGGAGCGGGCCTGGACAGTTGGAGCGGGCCGGTCCGCCACGGCGGGTCGGGACGGGCATGCGGCCATGCTGGGCGAACCCGTCTGGGTCGAGGATTTTTCGCAAGGCCTGAATCATTGGCATGCGTTCGGGGAAACGAAAGACGTGGTTTCGGAAGACGAATTGGCGCGGCGCGTAAGAATCGTTAGCAGCGGGCGGCGGGATGCGGACAAGGAACAGGCCTTGGAGATTGATGCCCGGGGGCTGTCCGACTATATCAACATCGTCCTGCGGGTTCCCGTAACCAACCGGATGTTCGCGGTGTTCATGGACTACAAGATGGAAATTGACGGGTCTCGTGGGTTGATCGATGTGATCTGCCTCGCGCCGTCCAGCAGCGAACTGGAAACATTGTTTCGTGGCGGGCCGAATCTTTCCATGCGGCGCTGGGTTTCATCCCGTTACGAATCGGCCGCCATGTTAGGCGAAGACAGCACGAGCGTTTTGTATGATCGCCGTTACTGGGTTGGCGAAAATCTCGGGTTTCTGGGCAGGCGCATGTATTCCCAGCCTGTTGCGGCTCGCTATTTGCGGATATCCGCACAAAACGCCCGCATCCGCGTGGCCAACATCCGCATTGTGCCCATTCTCGAAACCACCGTGCCGCTCGACGGCAAAGCCTCGCTGCTGACGGGGCGGTAACGCATCGCAGGCGATAGCGCCTTATCCTGCCGCCTCTGCCATAATCAACAAGAAATTGGAGGCGGCATTGTTTGCGAGTGTGCGAGGGGGGGGGGCGAACTCACATACTCCCAAACCCGCATACCCACACACAGGGGTTGCGGACGCGGCCCGCCACACTTTCTTTCGCGATCATTGGCGGCAATGAACGCGGCCACGCAAGTCTCTGCCGGCACGCAAGGCGGCTTCCGCCGTCGGTCGCGCCAGACCGAGCAAAACAAGCCCCTGATCGATCGTGTGCTCGAAAATCCGTTCCATGTCGTTGTAATCCGGTTGCGAAAGATTCACGGAATACAGTCCTGGTATGGCCGGCAATCGGTCGACATAGTGATCGCCGCGTCCGCAGAAATGAATGGCTCCGCCACCCAGCTCGCCAAGGATTCGCCGGTCGTAAGGCGCGATGAATTCGTCGAACATGACCGGAGACAGGTTCATGGCCGAATCGTCGCGCAGCATGATGCGCCCTTTGAACAGAAGCCCCCAATGCGAAGCATAGCCGTCTTCGCACGGCGGCACAACCGCTTCCCAGGCGCGCATGTAGCGAATGTAGGTTTCCGCAATTAGGGTCAGGAAATCTTTCGCCAGATCTGGCGTGTCGGCCAGGGCATAGAAAAGGTCCGAGCCCCAGAGAAGCTCGCAAACGTCCATGGGCCCCTGCAAATCCGGATGACAGATGCGTATATGGCGCGATACTTTGGGATAGGGCGCGAACCGTTCGGAAAACAAACGGCCGAGCGTCAGGCAGCGTTCTCCCAGACCGGTGTTCGGATCGGGAACGCCCCGGTCCAGACAGGCGCGGATCGCGTCGGCGCCGCCAGGCAACGGGCGGTTGCCGGGCAACTCGTTCAGGGAGGAATCCATGCGAAACATTTCGGCGCCGAACACCGATGGCAAAATACCCGTGCCGTAATTGGGGCGCACGCCCAGGATGGCTCCGCTGCCGACAGCCAGTTCGGCGGAACACATGGACAACTGCTGGAGGATCATCCGATCGGGATTGTCCAATGCTTCGTTTACAGGAACAATCGGCCAATCCAATGTCGAAGGAAAAGAACGAGCGCGGCGCGGAGAGAAGACGGCTTCGCTCGACCGGCCTTCATGAAAACCCTTCCATTGCGCCAACAGCGCATCCTCGATGCCGGGATCAATGCGCCTCTCCAAGTCCTCGAGCCAGGCTGCCATATTCACGATGATTCTCCGTAACGGCATTCGTTATAGGCGGTTTCGTAGAGGGCAAGGATGTTTTCCAGCGGAGCGTCGGGCTGAATGTAGGTGTGGCCCGGCCCAATAATGAACCCGCCGCCCTGGCCGAGGATGCGGAAATTCTTCCGCGCTTCCTGCCGCACGTCTTCGGGCGTGCCCCGGTTCAGCACGCGGATCAGGTCTATGGAACCGTAAAAGGCGATCCGGTCCCCGAAATCGCGCTGCAATCCTTCGACGTCCATGCCGGCCGCGGAGGTTTGGATCGGTTCGAGCATATCCACGCCGGCTTCGATCAAATCCGGCAGCAGCGGGCGCACCGCCCCGCACACGTGCAGCAGAAAAAGCTTGCCGTGCCCATGCGCGATCTCGGCCAGACGGGCCAGATAAGGCTTGATGAAGCGGCGAAACATGGTCGGCGAGATGAGCGGGCCGTCAGCGGAACAGAAATCGTCGGCCATGTAGAAAATATCGAAGGCGTCGCCAGCCTCGCGGCACATGCGATCGAGCGCGGGAAAGAGATAGTCCGTAACACGCCCGACAATGGCTTCCGCCAGCTCGGGGTCTTCGCCGAGATCCATCATGAACTGTTCCATGCCGCGCAAATGCGTGGCCTTGAAATAGCCGCCGTGCGTGATGTGGGCAATGATCGCCTTGTCGGGATTGTTCGCCCTGGTCTCGCGAAGAGTGTCAAACGTCAGTTCGTCGGGGGTGGGCCAGTCGTAGGCCTCGATGTCGCCAACCGTGCCCAGCCCGGCAAGCGGATGATGGCAATACTCCCAATAGGTCCCGCCGGTGTAGGCCTGCTCCTTTTCGCCGATGCCCCAGAAATCGTAACGGATGCCGTTTTCTTCGCGGATGTGGCAAAAATGGTGATCCGCGCCGACCAGCCGCGTATCCGCATGCAGCGCATCCCATACCTCGTCGC
The DNA here is from genome assembly GCA_007134465.1 of Kiritimatiellia bacterium. GTDB lineage: Bacteria > Verrucomicrobiota > Kiritimatiellia > UBA8416 > SLMC01 > SLMC01. The sequence goes on from SLKS01000345.1 coordinate 6,723, forward strand.
GGGTGCAAACGCCAAACCGCTCCATGAGCTTGGCGATCACTTCCTTTTCCGCATCGAACGTGATCGGCAGCCGATCCGGCTCGCGATGCGCTGCCGCCGTCAATACCCGTTCCCGACTGGTCATGGTCTTCTCCTATAGCGGGCGGACGCCCGCATCTCAAATCTCATATTTCATATTTCATATTTCAAATGGGATACGGCATACTCCTAAGCCAAGCTCAAGTTCCGCACAAGAGAAAAAGAAACCCGTTTCATCCCCTTCATGGTTATCAAGCCGTCATTCCGAGCGAAGCGAGGAATCTCGATTTGGGCACTACGCCCTTTAGCAGGAAAATATCCCCTGAAAGATTGTGACACTTGCCGGCGCCCGACCATAGAGGAGTGCAGACAGCGAATGTTTCACCCCGAAGGAGGTCGCCATGTTCTGGACCAAAACGTTGAGAGAAGAAGCTGTTTCCCGCAATATCGGCCTGATTTCGCGCGAGGAACAGGAAAGGCTCGGGCAGGTCACCGTCGCGATCGCCGGCATGGGCGCGGTAGGCGGCCATCACCTTATCGCATTGGCGCGCATGGGGATCGGCAAATTCGTGATCGCGGACCCGGACGTGTACGAGACGCTGAACCTGCATCGGCAGGCGGGGGCGTTCATCCATACGATCGGCCGCAAGAAAGCCGAGGTCATGGCCGAAATGGTGCGTCAGATCAATCCGGACGCCGAAATCAAGGTTTTTTCCGAGGCGATTGGCGAAGACAATGTGGACGAGTTTCTGGAAACGGCCGACCTATATCTGGACGGAGTGGATTTCTTTCAGATAGACGCCCGCCAACTGATTTTCAAGAAAGCGCGCGAAAAAGGCATCTTCGCCATCACCGCCGGTCCGATCGGCTACGGATCCTCGGTGCAGGTGTTCGACCCGAACGGCATGTCGTTCGAGAAATATTTCGGGATCAAGCCGGGCATGACCCGCGCCGAACGCATTATCGCCTTTGGCATCGGCATCCTGCCCAGTCTGCCCAAGCGCCGCCAAATGGATCCGTCGGCCGTGGATTTCGAGAAGGAAAAGGGACCGGCGCTGGTATCCGCCATCATGATGTCTTCGAGCGTGATCGTGACGGAAACGCTGCGCGTCCTGTTGAAGCGGGAAGGTGTCCGCTGCGTGCCCCACAACTATTATTTCGATCCGTACGGCCGAAAATACCATCGGGGGTTCGCGCCGTTCGGACGCGTGCGTTTGCGCGACCGCATCATGAAATGGATGGCGTATCGCCGCTATCCCAGCCTGAAACGCCTGCACGATGCCGAAGTGCGATCCCGCCGCGAAGAAGCATTCGGCATGGGCGTACCGGCAATGCAGTGATCGGTGATCATAGCCTAGCGATGAAATCTACCGTAAACGAATCGGAAAGGAAGCCCGTCATGAACAAGTGCGGCACGGCAAACGCGACGGCGGGTCTAGGCGTGAAGGCCTTGCTGGACGGCTGGTTGGGCGGGACGCTGGCGCGAGTGCGCGAAGAGTGGGGCTGGACCGGGCTCGGATCCGACACGATCGCCGAATGCGCGGCAAGGTCGGGCGCGGTGTACCACTATCGCGTGGCGGCGGACCTGGCTGCGCGCGAACGGGCCTATCGGTTTGCGCACGAAATCTACAGCGGCGTGTCGCTGGCGCAGGAAGACGGAACGGGCATGGTGGTTTCGCCGTACGAC
>SLKS01000350.1 GCA_007134465.1 Kiritimatiellia bacterium
CATTTTATGCGGAACACTGTCAATGCCACTGCCCCCATCCTTCCCTTGCGCGATTCATAATTGCGAGACCGGGCGGAGCAGCCTCGATCCATTTCTCTGCCTTGGCGCGAAGGATGGGATGGCCGCTGTGATGCATGCGGTTGGCGATTCGACCGTCTCCACTGGTTTCCAAAGCCTTAATCAAACATGGTATCAGATCGTCCAACCCCAGCCCCACAATGGCTTTGGCTGCGAAATCCCTGCGCCGCACCTCTGTGGACGACAATTGATCCCTTAGAAAATTGCCCAGCATCTCCTGGTGAAGGAGCAGTTGTTCGGAGTCCTGTTCGTATAGCAGAAGAAAGGAACGCTCCTCGTCGTTTTGCGGCTGCCACCCGATCGACTGAAGCGTTCCGGCCGCCCACCGGAAATACCTCGCTTCCGGCAACCATGCCATCAGCTCCGGAATGGCGCGCGAATCGCCAAGGGCGGCTAGCCCTTCCCAAGGGGCCCTGTTGTTTCCCAGCGCGGAGCACAATTGCAAATAGACGTTAGGGGCTTTCATTCTTCCCAGATAGTCGTATGAGCAACGGAAGATGTGTTGATGGTTAATGCATTTTGCGCTCACGCTTGTTAGCAACGGAACAAGGCCGGGATGGTTTGTCCGCTTCAATTCCCGCAGTTCCTCTCGAAGCTCAAGGGAAGACTGTCTGCCGATGCTTCGCTTGCGCATCTTGTCTTTCAACGAATGCACTCTGCGGTTCAGCTCGCCGAATTGCGTTTCATCCGCTTGTTCGGGATCGGACAAGCGAAGCACAACGCGCTTGAAAGGTTGATTCAATGGAGGCGGGAAAACCGGTTTTCTGTTTTCAAGCACACGTGTCCTGAAGTCAGCGCCCACTCCGTCATTCCAGAACATATGATCGGGATCCTGATCCAAAAACGTTCTCAGTTTCCGCACAATTCTTTTGTTATCCATTCTGGACCACAGGGCGGATGAAAAGTATATGGGTATATGGGCGATGTTTCTGTTTGTTTTTCCCTGATTCGCCAACACGGTGTTCAACAGCGGAAACCAACGGTCATCGGCAAGATCCCTTGCGGCATATGACGATATGAGCGCCCCGTTAATCCTGTGTTCACCAAGGGCGGATGGGTTGTTTGCGAAGAGGAAAGCTTCCGAAGTCCTAATGATATCATCCAGATGAGCATATCCTCGCGTTGTCCTCAAAGCCAGGATTGCGGCTGTCTGGACGGACGGGTCCGGATAGGACAAATAGCTCGCGATTCTACTGTTGTCCTGAACGGAACCCTGAATCGCGAGGGAACGTATCCACCATCCCGATATCCTCGCATGGGCTTTGGCGTCCGGTTCGCCTGCATACCTGTTCGCCTCGGTTGCCTGCAAAGGCTGCATGGACAGCAAGAATTTCCTGATGCGGGGATCAACCCATGAAAAAATTCCATTCAGAGGGTTCGACAGGGCTCCCAGCTCATGCTTGGGCTCCAACGCATACTCGATAACTCTTTCCGTTTCGAACGGTATTCGGTGGAATTCTCCCAAGGAGATCGCGTAAAAAAACTCGTTATCCGTGCAATCCGTTTCGTACGACCAATTCTTCAAAACTCGGGCGGCGCGCCATCTGGTTCTGAAACAGGCCTGTCGCAACCGAGTTTCCAGGCCCCGAATCTTTCTGGGTGAACAAGGGGTGCGGGACAATGTTAAGATGGCTTGCACATATCGTTGCGGATGCCCAAGCCTTCTCAAGGCAATTCGGTATTCAATTTCGTTCCGCAACGGCGCTCCAACCACTCTCAACAGAATGATCCCAATCAAAATTGATCCCAATGCTTTCTCTCGTTTGGTATATCTTCTCATCTTCCCAAGGCGGGCTGCGCCCGCATCCCAATTTGTTGTTCTACCACGGAAAACCCGCCTACGCGAAGCCTACGGCGTGGCATGCGCGGAATACACGGAAAACATACACGCAAAAACGTGTGTCTTCACCGGAAAGGCGCTAAAGTACAGGAAGGCAAAGGATAAGGGCAAGTGTTTTTCCCTCTGTCCGCGAACGGTGCCAGTTTTTTCTTGACGCCGCCAGCCAATAATGTATAAGACTGCTGTATACATCGGAGGCGAGCATGGTCAGAACACAGGTATATCTTACGGAGAAGGAGCGGTGCGGGCTCCATCGCATGGCGAGTGTCACCGGGAAGAAGCAATCGGAACTGATCCGCGAGGCCGTTGACCGTTTTTTGGATTTGGCGGATGGAGATCGCCGAGAGCATCTGTTGCGCGAAACGGCCGGGCTCTGGCGCGAACGAGGGGATCTGCCCGATTTCGCCGCCGTGCGCGGTTCATGGGAGCGGGGATGATGCGATGATCAGGCCGGCGCTTGTGGATACGGATGTCATGGTGGATTTTTTGCGCGGGCAATCCATGGCCGTCGCTTTCGTTTGCGAACACTCCACGCGTATTGTTCTCTCCAGCGTGGTGGCGGCGGAATTGTATTCCGGCGCCAGGGGCAACGCCGAACTGACCGCGCTGGACGAACTGCTTTCGCTTTTTCGGATAATCCCTTTGTCCCGGGACATTGCCAGAATCGGTGGGTTGTTCAAGAGGGACTACTCGAAATCGCATGGGGTTGGTCTGGCGGACGCCATGGTCGCCGCTACCGCCGTGGCGGAGAATGCCGACCTGAAAACGCTTAACGTCCGCCATTACCCCATGTTCAAGGGCTTGACGCCCGCCTACAGCAAATGAATGATCTGAAGGCGCGGCTTCGCCTGCCAGCCATTGTATTGGCCACAAAAAGCACATAAACACAAACCCTTTTTTCGCGACAGAAGGTCTGTCCCCATTGATTCCGAAACAAGTCAAAGCTAGGGACACACCCGCCACCGGACAGGGCGGCGTTTTGTTCAGCGAACGGGGCGGATTTCGATATCCGCGAATTCGATGGTGCAGTTGTCGGCGGCGAATCCGACGCCGAGAAGCTGTCGGAAGCGCAAGCCCGGATCGCCCGGCCAAGGCGAGGCCGTTCTCTTGCGCGGGGCTTCTTCCGGCCAGAGTTCCCAGTTCGACAGCATGATCCGGCCGTCCGGTTGACGCTCGAACGTCTGGCGGACCCGCATCCAGCCGCGATGGCCTGCCTTGCGATACTGCTGAAGCCCGCGCGTGGAAACGAAGCTGTGGTAGGCGCGCGTCTCGTCGAAGAACAGCGCCCCGGCGCCGTATTCCGACGCATGGGTTTCGATAATGCGGAATTTGTAGGACAGCGTCGCGCGTTCCCATTGCGGCAGACCCAGTTGAATCAGATGCCGTCCTTGCTGCGGGGAGTTCTGTCGGAGGCGGAGCGTTTCGCCGTCCTGCTCGATGCTCCAATCGCCGCTCAGGGTCAGCGCATGCCGGAAATCAATGGCCGGATCTCCCTTTGGCGGGTGTGCCGCGCGCGCTGCGGCCAGAACGCCGTCCCGGTCCAGGTCCAGCTTGTCGGTCCATGCCAGCGCTTCCTCGATCGGCAAGGGAGCGGCGAGAACGAAGCGTTGCCGGTCGGAGACGGCGACCATGCGTGCGGTCTGTCCGGCATGGACGAGCAAGGCCGCCTCGCCATGCTCGGCGCGGACGCGTCCTTCGAATACCGAAAGATGCGGAGCCGGTTCGTGCGCGATTTCAAGACGGGTGCCCAGCACGGCGAAACGGGCGTCGCCGCTGGCGATGAGCAAGGCGTCCTCGCGCGAGCCGGTTGCCAGGTAGAAGCGGCCCGCGTCGTGATGCCAGTCGGACGGAGCGCCGGGCGTCGGATCGGCGAAGCGCAGGCGCGTGTTTTCATCGAGCGCCAGAACAGTCCCGTCACGGAACACCGCTTGCGCGAAACCGCCGGGTCCAGTTGTCAGGCTCTCGTTCTCGGCGGCCACCGGTCCGATTTGGCGGACGATACGGTACGGGGCGGTGTCGGCGGGCGTCACAAACTGACGAACCGCGACCAGCGCCGCCGCCGCGGCGGCCAGCGGGATCAGCAGGCGCAGAACTCGGCCGCGCCGAACGGATACGGGCTTGTTCAGGCGGCGGACGACTTCGTCCCAGCTCGCCTTGGCGTCGGCTTGGCCATAGCGAATTCGCGCCAGCGAATCCACGGCCACTTGCTGGCGCACATCGTCGGCGAACTGCGGGAAGGTTGCGATGGCTTGCCGAAACTCGGCAAGCTCGTCCGGCGTCAGCTCGTTGGCGACGAACCGGGATCCCAGTTGGAGCAGGCGCGCGTTATCCACAAGCCGGCGCCTCCTTTTGCAGCCATGCGCTCACGCAGTTCTTGAGGTTGTTGCGGGCGTGCCACAGCAACTGGAACACCGATTTTTCCAGTATGCCCATCACGCGGCCTACCGCGCCGGCCGGTTGCCCGTCCTTGTAATGCAAATCCATGGCTGTGCGCTGCTTGTCGGGCAGCGCCCTCATGCAGTGGTCCAGGGCGGCAAGGCGCGTCTCCCAGCCTTCGGCGCGTTCCGCGCTCTCCAGCGCCTGATACAGCCCTTCCATCGCCTGACCTTCGACCAGAAATTCGCGATGCCGGTATTTCTTGCGGATCGCATTGCGCGCCAGATTCCTGGCGATGCCGCGCAGCCAGGCGCCCAGCGGCCTGTTGGGATCGAAATCGTCCAGTTTGCGGTAGGCGACCACAAAAGTTTCCTGCGCCAGATCCGCCGCCTCGTGCCAGTCTCCGACGAGACTGTGCAGATAGGCCGTGATCATGGCGTTGTATTCGTGGAAAATGAGCTCGAAACTCTTTTCCAGCATGGCGCGGCCGCCTTTCTTTCCGTTTGGTCCGTTCCGGGAAAAGACTGTCTTTCCTTTCTATTGTCGCGTCGGGAGAAAACTTCTACGGGAAAAAGTTGAAAACGGCAAGAATTCTGTTTCTCCGCATAGAAGTTTCCGGATCTTCGGACAATGGAAGGAAAAAGGACGATACGGGGAGGGAATTCACATGAGCGACCAGACCATGATTGCGAGAGCGGAAAGGCTGACCGACAATGGGGACTGGCGGGCGAGTTTGCGCTCTTTCCATGCGCGAAATGCAGCGTATCTCGTTGTTGCGCAACTTTTCGGAACCATTGTCGGACTAGTCTTCCTGCCGTCGAACGCGGCAAAGGCGGTTGTGTTGCCGCTGTGGTGGCTGTTGACCTTCGGGCCGATGAAAAAGATCGAAATAGTCGAATTCTGTCTGGCTTGCCTGATATTTACCGGCATGAACGCGCTCGCGCTGCGGCGCGGCATCTTCGCGTTCACATATCCGGACGTGCTGGGCATGCCCTGGTTCGAGCTGTTCATGTGGGGCTTCTACCTTGTGCATACGCGGCGGGCTCTGGCACGGGTTGCCGCGCCTCGCTTGAATCGGTGCGGAGCGGCTGTTGGGCTGGCCGTGTGCTTCGCCATCGTATTCTCGACAGCAACGGGCGATGTATCGAGACTTATCGGGCCGTTGGCTGTTATTTTGGTCAGTTTGGCTTTCTTTAGAGATGTGTCCGACTTTGCGCACATGGGATACATGGTTTTTATGGGCGCCCTGATAGAATATGCGGGAATCGTCAGCGGGCAATGGACCTATCCTTCATCCCAGTTGGCCGGTGTTCCCTTGTGGTTTGTCACGATGTGGGCCGGAGTCGGGCTGTATGCGCATCGCATTTTTTTGCCGAAAACAAATGTCACAAACACCCCGTCGCATGGAATGGATAGACAGAGGGGGGCATGGCATATGAGAACGCGACGACCGATTTCGATCAACAACAGTTTGGCGCACGGCATTTGCAATTATTCCTGCCGGATTTGCTCCGTGAACAAGCCGGAGTATTGCGGACCTAAATCTTTTCAGCCCAAAGAAATAACTGAATCTCTGATCGGGCGTATCCGCGAGGCGGCAGCGGCGGGCGTTCCTGTTCGCTACGTGGCGAACGCCGGGGACGGCGAGCCGACTCTACATCCTGATTTTGTCGAAAGAATGGGAATGTTCGGCCGCATGCTAAAAGAATGGAACGCGCCGGTTGCGCCGCCGGAAGTGTCGGTTGTGACCAACGGCTCGCGTTTGACGCGTCCGCGCATCTTGAACGCCATTGCCGACAACGGCTTGAGCCTAATTGTCTCGTTCCCGACCCCTGATCCCGAGGCGTACGGCACTGTGATGGTTGGCGAGCCGTTGCGCGGACAAAAGCTTCTCGATCAGGCGCTTCCAGGAATCGAAGCGGCCATGGAAAAGGCGGCGAAAGGCGAGCTTTCCAAGCTGTATTTCCATGTCTCGCCGCCGGAACGCGAGATTGTTCGGCGCGATTTCGACAAGACCATCGCGTTCTTGACGGAGAGGGCAAAGGCCTGCGGCTTGAGTTCCATAGAAATGATCATGTTTCCTGCCACGAGCAACCGATCCGGATCCGTACTTAACCGTTTGCATGGCACGGACATGTATCGGGATTTATTCCGCCGATACAACGGCCGGGAACAGAACGGCGTTCGTATCCGCATGAAACTGGTTTTGGACCGTTTTCTCAAGGGGTTCAAGGAAATATCGGATTTGGTGCGCGCCTTTCGGTTCCCCTGCCTTTGGAACGCCAATTTGTTCATTGCCGCCGACGGGTTCTCGATTTGCTGCAACGATCAATCGGTGCGAAATCCGATGGGCAACATTGCCGAGCACAGCATTGACCAGTTGATGGTTGCAAAGGAAAACTATTGGCCTAAAAGAACTTGCATAGGATGCGACCAGCGTCCTGAACTGACGTGCGGTACGCCGGTCGCTTTTCTGTTCGGGCAGGCGGCGAAAATACGCATGACATTGGCCGGCAAACCATTGAGCGAAAGGTTTGCGCCTGCTGTCGGCTGTCGCTTTCCCATGGGCGATCCTTCGGCAACGGCTGGAGAATAGTTTTTGTTCAAATGCCCTTGCAGAGGCCAATACAGGGCAGGATATGAAAAATAATTGAAAATAGTTGCGACAGTTTTCGGCTCTGGCGACATATAATAAGTAGAAGGCGCTTGTCGGGGCGAGGGTGCGCAGGCGAGGCATGGCATAACGCCGGGGGGAGGCACAATGAAGAACTTCTGGACGGTCATGCGCAGGTTGTTCGATAGAGTTTTTCGCCGTCCTTCCGTTCTTTGCCCGGTATTTGTGCCTGTTCGGCGTCGGAACGACGAATCGCGATAAACGGGGAGCCTGTTATGCGACGCTATTATGCGGAAGAGCCAGGCATGGAATGGAATGATCCGTGTTCGCGACATCGGGTGTCTGGCGGGTCTGTCGGTAGCGGTCGGCGTTGCTCGTCCAGGGCTCCGGCGCCTGCTTTTTCGGATGCGGAAGATGCGGATTGGGATCCGTTTTGGGAATTGCTGATGAACGAAGTCCCCGGTCGGGGACTGGTTCTCGCCTACTGAAGGCGAATGGGTTGAAGCGTGACTAGCGGCCCGAAAGGAGAACACATCATGATCGCGGAAAGCGAATGCGTCATGTCGGCCATGATGCCCGTCGCCGTACGGGAGAAGATGGGCATGTTTTCCGCTACGCGCGGTTGCATGGAAACGGACGTTGCGAACATGCTGGAATCCGGATATGTTTTCGGGGCGAACGGCAGTTGCACGATTCGCGTGGCGTCCAGCATCGAGGACCGCCTGAAAGCCTGGGGTCTTGTGTATCGCATGTATGCGGAGCGCGGCTATGCCGAACCCAGGGAAGACGGATTGTGGTACGGGCCGCACGACACCTTGCCGGAAGCCTGCACGTTGCTGGTGGAAAGAGACGGGGAACCGTTGGCGACCTTGACGGTGACGCCCGATTCTCCGCTGGGTCTGGCGGCCGATCAATTGTACCGCGAAGAGATAGATGAGCTTCGTTCACGGGGAAGGCGTCCGTGCGAGATCATCAGTTTGGCTTCCCAGGAAAAGAATTTGAGGCATGGCGCCGAAATTGTGAAGCATTTGTTCAAGCTGGCTTATCTGGCGGCGACGCGGCTCATGGGCGCCACGGATTTTCTGATCACGGTCAACCCCCGCCACGTGCGCTTTTACGAAAGAACGTTGCTGCTTAAGCGCATGGGGGTGGAAAAAGAATTCACAAAGGTGGGCGGCGCGCCTGCCGTTCTGCTCGCGTTGGACCTGACCACGGCCGAGCAGCAGTATTTGGAGCATTACGGGGACGAGGAAGGCAGCTTCTACCGGTTTTTCGTCAACCAGGAAACGGAAGCCGATTTGCTCGAGATGATGGTTCGCCAGCATCGGATTCTGGATGCCGATTCCTTGCGCCGGTATTTTGTCGAAAGAAAACCGCTTCTGCGAGCGTTGCCGTCGGCCTATCGCCAGCATCTGCGCGCCTACTATCCGAATCTTGTGTAAGTGTCGGGTGTTGCGAATGGCATGCCGTGTCCGACGCTTGGCGGAAACGGAACGGCCGGTTCGC
>SLKS01000380.1 GCA_007134465.1 Kiritimatiellia bacterium
CGGCACGCCGATGCCGATGCCGGCCAGATTGTCGGGCGCCCTGCCGGCGTCGGCCAGCGCGTCGCGCACCGTGGCGGCAATCCGGTCCAGCGGCGAGTCGCCGTCTCCGTTGCCGCGCGTTTTGCGCCGCTTCTTCCCCAGAATCCTGTACTGGCTATCGAACGTTTCGGCCAGCATCTTGGTCCCGCCCAGATCGAACCCGATCCAGCAGGCGTTCTTTTCGGATATACCGTTTTTCGGCACCAAGTCTCTCCTTCTACCCTTACGCTCGACCGGAACAGCAAAGCCACTAGCGCTTTTCTGATGAAAACACGGGCAAGATGCCCGTGCCACCTTGCCCAGGATACGATCTGTGAAGCGGGCTGAAACCAGATCTCCACGTGTGCACCGTCTATGACACAGCGAAAGCCGAATGTCAACAGGCATCGGGGCGCGAGCAGCCGTTCTAATTATGAACAGGCCCCCTGACGCCTCGTGCGGCAGGAGCCGGAGATTGGGGCGGAAAAGCGCGCCTTTCCGCCCCAATCTCCCGTTCCCGGCATGCCCGCCTTCGATCAGAAGCTACGGCGTGGCATGCCCGCCTTCGCCGCAAGGGCTTCCGCCTTCGCGACTACGGCGGACATGACGGCGGACAAGCAATGTCGCGGGGGACGGCGTCATAATGCGAATTGCTGGGGCGCGAGCCGCATTGGGGGTGCATCCCTGGACGCGCCGCTGAAGCGGCGGGAGTGCTTCCGGCTGAAGCCGGCGCTCCGACAAAACGAGCCGGAGCGCCGCCTTTATACTTTTTCAGAAAGATACTCGCTTTTGCGTGTGTGTTTTCGCCGGTTGCATTCGGAATCGGTGAACGATAGCGGCGACGAGAACGGTGGACGATCAAGGCCCAACTCGTTATCCGTTCTCGTCGCCGCTCTCGTTAGCCGAAATCCTGGTCTTTCCCCTCCCTTGGGTAGCAGGCGAAGCCCGCGTTAGGCGGAAGGCCCCCGGCTTTCGCTTCCGTGCTTCGGACGGCGAAACGCCAAGGCCGCCATGCCCAGCAGCGTGACGGCGCGGGCGGCCAGCATGGCGGCGACGATAAAGCCGATATCGCGCCGAATCCAGCCGTCCACGGCGGCCCACACGGACGCCGGCAGATACGGCCGGAAAAAGGACCAGCCCATCAGACTGTACAGGCCCCCGATTTCCAGCAGAACAACCGGAGCCGCCACCCACAGGAACGCGAAGCGGCGGCAAGCGGTTTCGTGCGTGGCGTACAGCGCGATCAGGCTGGTGCCTGTCGCGATCAGGGCGGTTTGCCAGAGCAGCGACGCATAGGCCCGGTACGGACGCCAGTCGGAAGTCAGCCCCAGCAAGCGCTCTCCGAACAGGGCCAGGCCGACGGCAACCAGCAGCCCGGTTGCGGCGACGGCCAGCAGGCTTTGCCACTTCAGTCCGCGTGTGGCCTGGCCCCGGTCGTGACGTTCGGAAACCATCGGGAACAGAAAAGCGACAAGCGGCGCCGACAGATAGGCGGGAATCATCCCGAACCGCGTGGCCAGGTAGTAGGCGGCCGATTCCTCGAAAGGCAGCCGTTGTCGGATAATCCACGGCTCCATCAGAGCCTGAAAGGCGAACAGGCCTGTCAGCAGCAGCGTGGGAAGAAAATAGCGGTTCGCCTCGGCCAGCAAGGCCCGGTTGGATACGGGGCGAACGTCGCGCGCGAAACAGGCGCGCAGACCGCGCCCGAGAAACAGGGACACGGCCAAACCGCCCAGCAGCATCGCGGCCAGATAGCCTTCCAGTTTCCACAACCGCAACAGAACCAGCGCCAGAATCAACCGGCTGACCGCCGCCAGCGGAAGCGACGCGCTGATCCGATAGTAGTGGCCCATGCCCTGATTGGCCAGTTTCAGAACCGGCAGCCAACTGGACAGTACGATCAGGCCGCCGACCAGCAGCGGCACGGCGCGGCCTTCGAATTGCAGGCGGGCCGCCAGAAAGGACTGCCCGAACCAGACGATGGCGATGCCGCAAGCCGAGACCAGAACCGACAGACGCATGAGATCGCGCACGATGGCGCGAATGCGCCCGCGTTCGCCCGCCACGCGGAATTCGGTGACGTACCGCGCCGTGGTCCGGGCCGCCGCCGTCAGGGGCACGCTGAAGAACACGCCCAACGACAACAGCGGCAGCACGGCGCCCAATTGCTCTTCGGGAACATGGCGGGGAACAAGAAACAGCCCGACAACGACATGAAGAACATCGCCGCAGCGCGACGCGACGAACATCAGCGCGCTATGCCACCAGAACGGACCCAGCCGCCGCTGCGCCGCGCGCAATCTTTCCGCCAAAACCCGCATGGCTGCCCCTCGAAACAAATCCGAATGTCAACAGAGCAGCCCTCTATCGCATATTTCCAGCCGCATGGCAACCGTGTTGCGGGCGCTGTCATCCAATGGAATAATGGAATGGGGGAATGTTGGAAAGTCGAGGACGAGTGCGAGAACGGCGACGAGGACGAAAACAGCCTGTCATTCCGCGTGTCCCGCCGTAGTTGTCCATCGAAGGCGGAAGCTTGCGAGGGATCTCGCCCGTAGGGCGTTGGGCTTCGCCCTTCACCCCCAACTTTCTTCACCACCAGGCAAGGCCGACGGGATCGCGCCCGCCACGTTCTTCCCGCACAAGGATCACTGGTTACTGATCACCGGTTACTGGTTACTGATCACTTCTTCACCCTCACCGCACCCAGCCGCCCATGACCGGGACCAGCTCATCCTCGTCGAGGTCTTCGGGCAGGACGGTGAGAATCAGGCGGTTCCCCACATTGACATCGCCTTTCGCGATGAGGCTGCCGTTAAGCTCCGTATTGTTCGCCACGTCTATTTGGCCGGCAGCCCATATGTCGCCAACCAGACCTTCACTCAACTGTCCGATGTCAATGTCCAGACCCGCCAGCATGGCGAACGGAAAGGCATTGGTGTTGGTGGGTATGTAAACGAATCGTTGCGCGATCGTGATGGATCCTCCGGCCACCAGATGCCCCTCGAACCTGCTGTTCTGGCCGAACGAAACGTTGCCGGTCACGTACATCAGCCCCCCGTTCGGCTTGGTGTTGCTCATGCCCGGAAAATTAAGGTTGCCCTCGTACCATTCGCCGTTGGCGATGGCGATGGCTTCCCATTCGTCGAACGGCAGATATTCGGGGATGTCAATGGCGCCATGACCGGGGATCTCGTTGGTTGCCGCCACGCCCCCCACGGTTCCGACCGCCGACGCCGTGCCGTCAATCTTCTTGCTGGCGCCGGTAGTATTGTGAATTTTGCCGTTCGCGTGGATGTCGCCGACGATCAGTCCGGCGCCGTCGCTGAACTTGATGTCGCCGCCGGCCAGAATGGCGCCGTGGAATTTGCGGGTGAAAAGCAGCTCCAGCACGGTCTCGCGCGTGTTGCCGCCGATCGTGCCCGTGCCAGTGACGAGAATGGTGGGAAGGCTCGCCCCCACGCCTGCGGCGGCCGAGGCGGTGAAGGTGCCCAGCCCCCCCCCGAAGTTGGTGGACACGCTGGAGCCGAGCAACAACTTGTAGTTATGCCCGTAGCGTCCGAGCAGATCGCCCACGCCCGCTTCCGCCAGAGCCAGCACGGCGGCGTCTTCGTGCAGTTGTCGCGACATGTTCATCGAGTAACTCGACAGCGCCAGCATCGCGGCCGTAACCGTGAGCAGAATGGCCATGAAACACACGGTCACCACCAGCGCCGACCCGTCCTTATTCTTTAGCTTGCGTAGCGTATTCATGATGGCCTCCTTTATGGCGATTCGGGCGACACCCCTCTCCCGGTTGACCCCATTGACCTTATTGAGCTTATTGACCATGGCATTCGCAGCGTTTTTCCCTTCCGCATTCCGTGTTTCACGAGCGGGTTGGCAAGAGCTTTTTCAGGTTTCAGGTTTCCGCCCTCATCCCTTCCGCTTCGCTCACTTCCCCGTGTTCAACGGGCGGACTTCGAGCACGCCGCGCACGCTGTGCATGCCGGTTCGGCTTTTCTTGAAAATCTCCATTTCAACGCCGACCCCCTTGACCGGGCTCTGATCGTTGATGGTGGCAGAGACAATGGCCCCGTCGGGCCGATGCCCGAACTCCGAGACCAGATCCACCAGTCCCGTTTCGCCTTTCCACTGAACGGTCACATCGCGCAAAATCGCGTCGGGACGGGCATTGGTATGCGCATGGGGATGGCCACCCAAGGCGTTGATCAGGAAAATCGCCTCGAACTGGACGAATCGGCGCTGGCCCAGCCCGGAGATATTGTTGTTCGCGTTTCCCTGGAAATAGCCGTCGTCCGCCAAACGCGCCTCGGTCCAGGTTGCGCCGTCCATGCCTTCCTTCGTGTGGCTGGAACGGATGCGAACATCCACGTCGCCCGCCGGCCAGTTCTCGATTTGCGTCCAGCTCATCCGCTCGTATTCCGGGCTTTCCACGTGCGTGTCGAACACGCCCGAGCGGAAGATCGAAATTTTCGGGTAGCCCACTTCCAAACCGCTCAGCACAATGCTGGCCTGCAGGTTCGTGCCGTTCAGCGTGGCCAAAGGCTCCGGATAGGCCCAAGCGGTCAGTATGCTGGAACGCGAATGAATTTTTCCGAATGCCGGCGCTGCGTTGTGCCCGTGCGGCTTTCCGCCGCCCGGATTGCCGACATCTATGTTCTGCCATTCCGCGGACGCCGGCGCGACGGTCGCCCAGATCGCCGGGTTCATGGCGGCGCCGGGATGCGGGAAATGCTTGATCTTTCCGTCCTGCTCCCCCACGAACAGGTCCGGCCGTCCGTTGCCGTAGAGGTCGGCGAAGACGGGATAGGGGCGCCGGACCGAACTGGGCATGCCATAGTTGTTCCAGCCTTGCACGACAACCCGATTCATCGCGGGGTTCTCCGGCGTGCCCGTGTTCTCGTAAAACGTAATGTAGCCGTGATCTTTTCGGATGCCGATGAACAGGTCCAGCTTGCCGTTGGCGTTGATGTCCACGAATTCAGGCGCGATCGGATCGCCCAGCTCGATGCCTTGCCAGCCGCCGTCTGCCGGGTCCGGCGCCGCCCAGGCTCCGCCAGTGTTCTGGTAAAAATACAGGTTTCCGTCGCCGCCGCCGACAAACAGATCGAGCCTTCCGTTGTTGTTGATGTCCGCGAAGGCCGGAATAGCGGGGCCGGGCAGATTGACGCCGGCGAAATCGTCCGTGACCCAGGTCCAGACGGGAGTGGCCCGCGTGCCGTCGTTGCGATAGTGGGTGATGCGGCCGTCCGCGCGGCCCAGAAACAGATCGAGCCGCCCGTCGCCGTCAATGTCGGCGAACTTCGGGAAGCTGGCGCCGCCCGTCATTAGCGCGGGATCCCCATACGGGTTCACGGACGTGGCGTTGGAAAAATCAGGGTTGGTTTCCGTGCCATCATTGGGATACAGGGCCAGTCCGTCCGTGTCCTTGCCGATTAGCAGATCGTACAAATTCGCCGGCGCTTGGGACGACGCTTCGAACCGGACCTGATAGTTCGCGGCCATGTCCGTTTCCCACATGGGGACCCAGTCGCTCCAGACGCTGGCGACGCCATCGGCCTCGATCTCGATGCCGGTCTGCCCGCCGTTGAACGTGATGTTGGAGGCCGTGCCGCCGGGCCCAAGGACCATGGCGTTGGTCACGATCAGACCGCTGTCCGGCTCGCGCTGGAATTCGAACCGGGCCCAACAGCCGTTCCGAGCGAGCGCCGAGTCGTAGCCGCTCACCGTCCCCCACAGATTATTCGTAACGGTCAAAAACGATGCGTCGGCAAGAACAATGTTGGTTTCCGCGCCGATCGGCGCCCAGGCCATGCCCTTGTCCGGTATCACGACTTTTTCGGGAATGAACGGCGCCGTCGCCTTGAATTCATGATCGAAAACAACCACGGTGTTGCTCGTGTACCAGCCTTCCGTGTCAAACTGGGTCTCGTGCCACAGATCGTTGTAGACCTCGAACTCGATGACCGAGCCGGGACCGGTTCCGCTGTAGGTCAGCTCGCAGTTGCCGCTCCAGGCCCAGGTCGAACCCATTTCGGCGGCCACGACCGAACCGTCGGTGATGGCGTACCGGTAGTAGGGGGCCGCAGGACGGGTTTGCACCGGCGTGTACATTTCGCCCTCGCGCCAGCTTGCCGACCGCGTTACGTAGAACCGGTCCAAACCCAGCTTGTAGCCGGAGCTGGCGTCGTTTTTGCCTTCGATGCGGAAGGCGACTTTGTGCATGCCCGGGTCCAGCACCACGCTGCCCCAGTTGAATGTGGACCCTTTCTCGCTCTGTGCGGCGTAGGTGTCGTATTGTATGGTCGCGGGCAGAAACCGGATTTCCACAAGGTTCGCGAAAATCTGCTGGGCCGCCATGCTTTCGCCCGGCATACAGGCGGCATGGTAATCGGCGTCGGACGTGGCTTGAGCCACTTTCTCCAGCTGCTCGTAAATATCGGTAGGCGTGGCGTCGGTGTTGCGCGGGCCGAATGTCGTGCGCATCAGCTTGTCCGGCGAGCCCGGCTCGACATGATAGATCACCGTCTGCCGCCAGATCAGATTGCCTTCCGTGTCCCGGTCCAGATAGCCGTCGCCGGTCAAGTCCAGCGCCTTCGGCATGCTGATGGCCGTGTAGTGCCCGCTGTCCTTCGGATAGAAGGTCATCAAACCGACCCCCACGCTGGACAGCCGCAAATCGCGACGGATATGCTCGGTGGCGATTTCCAGGTTGTAACTCAATTCGTTATAAACCTGTTCCTGCTGGTAGATGCGCAGGCTTTGCAGAAAGGAAATGGACACGCCGACCAGAATGAGCGCCGACAGCCCGATCGCCACCATCAGCTCCACCAGCGTGAACCCGTGCGCCGCCAGTCGGCGCTCTCGTTTGACATGCGTTCGATTCATCGCAAAAATCCTTCGTCGCTACCGATAGCATCCAATCCCATTGACCCTATTGACCTTATTGACTTCCGCCGAAAAACCACTTGTTTTCGAAACGCCGCGCGCGCGGAAGCCCCGTCGCCTATCGTCCTCGTTCTCGTTCTCGTCCTCGATTCCCTTCGTTTTTTCGAGAACGAGAACGACGACGAGCTGACACCGATCACTGTTCACCGGTCACTTCTTCCTCTCTCGTTCCCCCTCGTTCTTTCTCCTGTTATCCTCTTCTTCCGCGTCTCCTGTCTTCCGGCTTCGGATTTCGTGCTTCGGATTTCCTTCGGATTTGGGTATTTCGGATTTCGGGCTTCTCCGCCCCTCAGGTTTCCGCCCTCATCCCTCTCTTCATTCCGCCATGATTTCGGCCACAAGCGTTCGCATCATGACGGGAACTTCCACAACCGGCTGATTGCGCGAGTCCGGATAATAGACCTCCACCATCACGTCGTACAGACTGTCGCCGAGCAGGATCACTTGCGTCGTGCGCCGGAAACGGCCTTGCGGATCGAGATTCCCTTCCTGGTCAATAAACTGGAAATCTTCTTCCATAAGCGGGATGCTCGAAAAAGAGATGGAGCGCGCGCGCTGCAGGCGGTTGCGCGCCAGGCACATGGCCTGATAGTGGTGCTTGGCCAGCCGGTTCGTGCGCATGGCCTGCATGAACCCGATGCCGAACCCGGTGAAGCCTGTCGCCAGAATGAAAGCCGCCACCACCACTTCCGTCAGCGTGAACCCGCCGTTGCGTCGGCGTTTATGTTTGATTTCGTCCATGTTCCCCTCCCTTGGGGTCTATTTCCAAGCTTTTTTTCATCCGAACAACAAGACGCCAAAGCCTATATCATGGCACCATACTATGAAAAGCAATTTCCGGGCCAAAACGATTGGCCTGATCTGTTCGTTTCGCTCTTGCGAACCGCATGAAACACAATGAATTCGACCACGAATCACACGGATACCCACCTTCGCCAAGGCTACGCCCATCCGGGAGGGGGCTAAAGCCCCCGCAAAACTTCCGCCTAAAGGCAGCGCTCCGGCAAGAGGGGCAGAGTTGTTCTTCCGCGTACGTGGTCGGAGTACCGGCTTCAGCCGGAAGCTCTCCGGCGGCTTCAGCCGCAGGGCAGGCAAAATTCGCGACCGATATCCGGCCCTCGCCCGGTGCCCCCCCCAACACATATTTCCCTGCCCAACAGAAATTTCCGCGTCTTCCGCGCATTCCGTGGTAGAAAAACAAATTGGGTTGCCTGTCGGCAGGCAGGTGGGCGAAGCCCGCCATAAGAGTGTGCCCGCCACAACCGACACCCAATTCCCAAACCATAAACGAACGGAAAGAATTTATCCATTATTCTTTTTTGCCCTGTCACGAAAGGCTTCTTCTTGTCGTTTTTGAGAATTTTCGTGTGTTCCGCGGTAGA
>SLKS01000278.1 GCA_007134465.1 Kiritimatiellia bacterium
CCAGGAGCGCCGCCAGCGCGCCCAGCGCCAGCAGCCAACTGTACTGCGGCAGCGTCTGGTGCAGGAGCACGTCCCAATCCTGCCCGAACTCGACGCTGTATTCCATCCTGACCGCCAGCGGAATCAGCCACCAGGCCATGAGCAGGCTGCCGCACAGGCCCGTGGCGGCCAGGACCCGAAAGCTCTTTCGGAACCCGGCGGCCGGTCGCAGCAGCGGCATCAGCGCCGCGACCAGCACGGCGATCAGCGTGGTAAAGAAATGCGAGGCGATCAGCGCCGCGAACAGCAGCGCCGTGCGCAATCGGAACCGGCCGGCGTCCGCGTCGCGCCAGGCATGGCCCAGGAACAGGAGCATGAGCGAAAAGCCCAGGCTGTTGGCGATCATGCCGGCCAGCGTGCTGTAGGCGTTCACGCCCCACATGACGTGCGCGCGCGTGAACACAAGCGGAATCGCGACGATGCTCAACAGCGAGGGTATCGGGCGGGGCAGACGTAGCAGCCGCCCGAACGCGAGCAGGCAGACGGGCAGCGCCAGCAGGCCCGCCACGGACACGAGCTTGAACGCGATATTGAACGGCAGCGTAAGGCCGAGCAGGGCCATGGCCAGGTAGGGCAGAGGAAAATAGAATTGGAACATGGTAAAGCCGGACCACCACCCTTGCGCCCACGAGACGATGCGTCCGTTCGCGAACAGATTTTCTGCCAGATGGCTGGCCAGATAGCTGTGGGCCGGAATGTCGCCGCCGACCGCCAGCGTATCCAGAAACCAGCCGCGCGGATACAGATGCCAGGCGATCCATGCCGTGACGGCGGCCGCGACGGCCCAGTCGAAGACCGGGCGGGCGGCCGGATTCCGCCGGTGTTGCGCGCGGCGCGGCCGGCATTGCGCGAGAACCCATAGGGCCAGCGCCGCCAGCGCGCATGCCTGCGCGACACGTCGCCCGAGCGCGGCGGACCAGACCGGTTCGACGGACAGAGCCGCCGATGTCGCCGCGCTCCAGTGCGCAGGCCCGTGCCGATAATCTGCCGTGGCCACGAGCGTGTAGCGGCTGCCCGGCAGTGCGCCCGCCCGGCGAAGGGGCAGGCGCAGTTCGGTTTCCGAGTCCGGTTCCAAAGGCAGAACCGTTTCCGTTGCGCGCGCGCATGCGATTTCGTCGGGTGTAAACAGGCGCACGCGCGCCTCGATCGGCGTCGGGCCGCTGTTGCGCACGGTCAGGCGCGCGCGGCCGCGCCAGCGCAGGCGCGCGGCATCCATGCGGATCGTCAGTGGTCCTTCCAGACTGTCCGTTGCGGTAGTGACCAGCGGGATGTGGTTCAGAACCGAAAAGGGCCGTCCGCCGCCGTCGGCATAGCGGGTCGTGAAAATCAGCGAATAGACGCCCGCCGGTTTCGGCGCCGCGCCCAGCCGAACGCGCACGGTACGGGCGGCGCCCGGTTCCAGCGGTTCCTGATCCTCGCCGCGTACGCGTCGGTCGGGCAGCGTCGCCTCCACGTGCCAGTCGCGTAGCGGCGTCGCGCCGCGGTTCGCAACATGAAGCGTCGCTTCGACCTGGCCGTCCTCGATGCGCGAAGTCGGACGCGTTTCCAGAACGATGCGCTCGGTATGGGCCTGACCTTCGCCCGTCAGGCTCGCGATCGCCAGCGCAACGGTCGCCAGCATCCGCCTGTTCGAACCGGTGTCGTTGATCTTGCCACCCCGCGTCATAGCGTTGCTTCTTGCTGTCTGCCGGCCACAACGGTTTGGGAGACGGCGAGGCGAGCGGCCAGGCGTATGGCGTGCAGAAGGCTGCCCGGGTCGGCTTTGCCTTGCCAGGCAATGTCGAAAGCTGTGCCATGGTCTACAGAGGTGCGAACGATCGGCAAGCCGAGCGTGACGTTGACAGCCGAATCGAAGGCCAGCGCCTTGAGCGGAATGTGGCCCTGATCGTGGTACATGCAGACAACGGCATCCACGACGGAAAGCCGCGCGGGCAGAAAAGCGGTGTCCGGCGGAAGCGGTCCGACCGTTTCAATGCCGCGCGCGCGCGCGGTCTCGATCGCGGGCGCAATGATCCGCTCCTCCTCGTCTCCGAACAGGCCGTGTTCGCCCGCATGAGGGTTGAGTCCGCATACCGCAAGCCGTGCCGGACGTCCGCGCACGCGGCTCATCATGTCGGAGGTCAATTCGATTGTGTCCAGAATCCGTTCGCGTGTTAGCGCGGCCGAAACGGCGGCCACCGCGATATGCGTGGTAACGAAGCTGACGGTGAGCGGTTCGGAATACTGCATCATGGCATAGCGGCGCGTGTTGGTTTGCGTGGCGAACAGTTCCGTATGGCCGGGAAACCCGATACCGGCCATGCGCAGCGCTTCCTTGTGGATGGGGCAGGTGACCACAGCGTCGGTTTCGCCTCGCAACGCGGCTTGCAAGGCGGTTTCGATCCAGGTGAAGGCCGCTTGCCCGTTGCGCGCATCGAGCGTGCCGGGGCGGACGGATTCCGCCGCGACGGCCGGCACGTCCAGAACCGCGCCGTCGGGAAACGGAAGGCCCAGCCGACGGCCGACTTCGCGAAGAATGGCGGCCGAACCCACGACCACAGGTTGACAGACCTCGCGAACGCCTGGCTTGCTCAGCGCGGTCAGACAGAGTTCCGGGCCAACCCCGGCAGGATCGCCCATCGTGATGGCTATGCGCGGTTTCGGTTCCTGGTCCATCGTCCGCCGTCCTTGGTCAATGGTCTACACGATACGTTATTGTTTCCGACCCCCGACCAAAGGTACGGGCTGCGGGTTCGCGTCCGGTCCCGGTTCGATGCCGATCAACTGTGCGGCGGTGGCATGGAGCCGATCCATGGTGAATCGGCCAAGATCGCGACCGCCGAGCGGTTCGGGATAGCGCTGGAAAAAGGCGACCGTGATCATCTCGGGATTGTCCTCCGCGCAATAGCCGTGCATGCCGAGCGGTTCGCCGATTTCCGCCACCGGCTGGGTCGTTCGCCGGATGCGACCGTTGAAGGCGTACCCGCGCGGCAGGACGACAACCAGATCGCCGGTACGGCGCGGATGCGCGTAGCGCCAGCGGGCGGGCAATGTTTCCCTTTCGTACACGGTGTTGAACTCGTGTGTGCGCAGTCGAGCAAGGATTTCCTGTTTTCGGTTTTCGCGCTGTCCGGGATCTTCGATGCGGTTCAGAAACAAATGGCCGATATTGCCGCCGGTAACCAGACGCACAGGATCGCGCGCCGGCAATCCCGCCGACAGACGCAGATTCACTAGCGTATGAACTGGGCTCATGCCGTGATCGCTGGTGACAAAGAGCAACAAGGCATCGCCCGGCTGGCGACGCGCGTTCCAGAGCGCGAGCATGCCTTCCTCGAACCGGGCCATGAGACGGTCGGCGTTTTCCATGGCGCGCGCCGTTTCCTCCGCATCGGGGCCGTACCGGTGTCCGGCGGTATCGGGCCCGACGCCGTAGCCCATGAGCAGACGCAGCGGTTCGGGGTCCGTATGCTTGCGCCAAGTGTCGAGCAAACGGAACAGACGTTGCCGATCGCTTTCCTCGCGGTTGTAGGCAGGATCGAAATAGCGGGCCTGGTTCTTGCCTGTTTGCCGGTGGGAAAGCGGCCAGCCGAAGACCAGGGCGACAACGCCTTGCCGTGCCGCCGTATTCCACAGGGGTTCGGCTTCCAGAAGCCAGGGCAGGTTCGGGTAGCCGTAGGATCGGTCGCGGCGGCTGTCGTAGAAGGCGTTGCCGGGAATCCCGTGCTTTTCGACAGGTGCGCCGGTAGCTTTGGAGGCGTGTGCCGCGAAGGTAAGAGTGGGGAAAAGCGGCTGGAGTTCTCGGCTAAAGGCGCCTTCGGCTGCCAGCCGGTCGAAAAACGGCGTCTCGGCGCGATCCAGATAATCCGGACGGATGCCGTCCAGGCTGACCCAGACAAGCGTCGTTTGCCCGACATTCGTTTCCCCGCGAAGCGAGACGGCCGCCAGAACAACTGTCAGAAGCGCGAGCAGGCGGCGGATTTGGCCGAAAGGCACAGGCTGGATAACGGCCAATTTCATGCGAACAGCTCGGTCAGTTCATGCGGCGGGCGCAGAATCTTGCCTTCGGGGCTCATGCAGGCGTGCAGCGTGTAGCCTTCCGCCAAGGTCAAGCCGTCGCGATGCAGCCGATATTCGATGCGAAGAATCGAACGCCGTATGGAAAGGGAGCTGACAACGGTGATCAGGTCGTCGTAGCGCGCAGGCTGACGATAGCGGCAGTGGGCTTCCACAACAGGCAGCATGACGCCGCGCTCCTCGAGCTCGCGGTAGGGCAGGCCGGCGTCGCGCAGCAGCGCCGAACGCGCCATTTCAAAATACACCAGGTAATGGGCGTAATAGACATGGTTCATCTTGTCCACATGGGCATAGGGTACCCGCGTGGAAAACTCGAATTCGCGCATGAGGGCTCTCCTATTCCACGCGCAGAAGCTTGCCGATCTTGCCGTGCTCCGGCATGCCGCCGATCATATGGGTTTGCAAAGGATTGAACCCGCGCGCGGTGCGGGCTTCGGTCGAAATGAAAATCGCGTACCGGTCGGCTTCCTCGAACGGCACGGGTTCCTGTCGGCACAGATAGTCCACGGCCGCATGGCTGTACAGTTCGGCTTGCCAGGGGCTCACCCCAACCGCCCGTTTGTCTTTCAGGGCGGGGCGCATGACGACAAGCGGCGTAAAGGTGTCGTCCTTGCTCAGAATGATGACGGCGTCAATGGATGGAACGTTGCGGGCCTGCAGCGTTCTCCCTTCGCGATGCGTGAGGAAAAGCTCCAGCCAATCGGCTGCCGAGCGCAGAAGCAGGTACGGTGGCTTTTCAGGCGTCTTGGCCCGGGCATCGTCTTCCGCGACGGTAATTTCGTCGGTGTTGAACAGTCGCGAAAAACGGTTGTGCCAGAGGGTGAACTCGCGCTCATTGTCCTTGGTCCGTTCCGGCAACGCGCGAAACATCCAGTTTTTGCCCGTGTGGCTGTCGGTCAGGAACAGTTCGTCGCGTTCCGTGATGCCGCGCCGTTCGCCGGCTGCGTCGCGAACTGTGCGCGGCAGAGTCAGCATGGTAAAGCCGAACCGGCCGTTGATCAGTGTGGGCTGTTCCGTCTTCTTGCCGCGTTCGGGCTTGGTTTCGGGCGGTGGCCATGGCGGCAGTCCTTCCACCTGGATCGGTCTGAAATGGCCGCTGTCGTCTCGTTGGCCTTCGGCGGTGAGGACGAGGCTGTCGGGATCGTACATCCAGACGCGCCCCGTCGCTGTGTCCAGCTTGAGCAGAACCGTCTGCCGGGTCCGGCGCAACTGGTTGTCTATGGTCGCCGTCTCGCGCAGGCGGTGCGGAGTCCAAACGAACCGGTCGCGAGATTGTTCGGCGTCCGCGCGAGCAAATCCTGCCAGAAGCAGTGACAGTGTCAGAGCCGGCATGGAAATGCGGCGGGCGGATCGGCGCCGGTTCGGCGCCGCAGGGCAAAAGGACAAGTGTTGTGTCTTCATGCCCGGAAATATGCCATGCGGCGGGCCGGGCTGTCAACACAACAATCGCGCGGCGATTTCCGTTGACGCCTATCTATGCCGATGTCATTTTGCTTCGCATGAAACGACTGATTCCTCCGGAGTTGATCGGGCGCGTGGCGGCTTCGCTTGGCGTTGGCGCGGTGGCGGCGGCCGTGCAGGTTTCCGGTGTCTTGTCCTCATTGGAAGACATGGTTCTGCGCTGGTTCATGGCAGACCGGTTCGACACGGATTTCCTGCCGCTCGCTTTGCAGGGGGCAGTGATTGTCGGGGCATGCCTGCTGCCGGCGATCATTCGCTTCGAGCATCCGCTGGCTCTGACGGCTTACGGGTTCGGCGCGGCGTTCATGTACATGCTGATCTTTTCCGTTTTGCTGCTGGCGTCGGACACCGCCTTGCCGGTGATCGGCGCCATGGCCGGACTGGCGGCGGCAACCCTGCTGCAAGGCACCCGTGCCTGGAACGGAGAACGTATTCGCCGGCGGCGGCTGGAGGAGATTGAAAACGCGCGACGTCAGTTCACGGACATGCTGGTGCACGATCTCAAGCGCCGCATGTCTTCGATTCTCATGTCGCTGTCCGTTCTCGAGCGAACCGGCGCCGAGGACGCGCGGCGGCGCGCAACGCTGACCGAAACGATTCGCGCCAGCGCCGAACGCATGCTGCTGCTCACCGGCAACCTGCTGGACATCCGAAAAATGGAGGAAAGCCGGTTCGTGTTGCGATGCGAGCCAACCGACGTGGGCGAACTCGCGCACACGTGTCTGCGCGAGCATCGCGGCGCGTTTGAATTGAGCGAGGCGACATGCAGAACCGACGGGCAGCCGGGCGTAAGCGCCCATGCCGACCGATCCGTACTGCTTCGCGCGCTGGCCAATCTTCTGTGGAACGCGCTACAGCATTCGCCGCGCGGCGGCGAGATCGAGATCGCATGGCATGCGGATGCGCAAGGGGATACGGTTCTTTCCATCGCCAATGGCGGACCAGCCATTCCTGACGCCGATCAATCGCGCCTGTTTACCGCCTTCCTCTCGGACGAGACCGTTCCGGAAAACAGTCTCGTGGCCAATACCGGGCTTGGCTTGACTTTTTGCAAGCTGGCCATAGAAGCTCATCGCGGAACCATTGCGATCGCTTCGCCCCGGCCCGGACATGACGACGGCGTGCTCGTGACGGTACGTTTGCCGGGAACGGCGCTTAGCGCCTTAATCTGCCGCCCCTGCGATAAAAAGCAAGAAAAATGAGCGTGGCGTTTTCGGCTTGTCCGGGCCAAGAGGTCTGTGTTTCACATCGTACGACACGGCTTGCCGCAGCAGCCCGCAGGGCGGAGACGGGAGGTCGTCCCTTCATCGTTACCATTGCGGATCACCGTTTACTGGTTGCGACTCTATTCAGGTTCAAGCGTTTGCCAGACGGCGGCGGCGGCGCGGTCGGCCGCGCCGCCGTCGCCGAGCGTTTCCTGGACGGCGCGAAAATCGGCCAGCATGCGGGCGCGCTCGGGCGTGTCGCTCAGCAAGGGTGTCAGCGCGTTCTTGAGGGCGAGCGGCCGGGCATCGTTCTGGAGAAACTCCGGGCAGACGCGTCGGCCCGCCACAATGTTGGCCAGTCCGATATGTTCGGTTTCGACCACGCGCTTGGCCAGGAACCAGGTAAGCCCGGCCATTTTGTACACCAGCAGCATGGGGCAGCCGAGCAAGGCCGCCTCCAGCGTGGCGGTTCCGGACGCGACCAGCGCGGCCGTGGCCTGGCGCAAGACCTCGCGGGTCTGGCCGACGGCAACCGACCAGCGGACCGGCGCCGGATTCAGGCCTGCCAGACGGGCGCGGATCAGAGTGGCAATGGCTTCGGAGGGCGCGGCGACGATGAACGACGCGTCCGGCCAGTCTTTTTGCAGAAGCCCGGCCGCGCGCCACAGAGTCGGCAGCATGAATCGCACTTCCGCCGGACGGCTGCCCGGCAGCAAGGCGATGCGGGGCGATCCTTGCCAGGGCAGATCGCAGGGCGGGGTTGCCGAAAAGGCGCGCAACTCGTCCACCAGCGGATGTCCGACATAGTCCACCGTCAAATCCGTGTCCGCGAAGAGCGGCGGCTCGAACGGGAATATGGTCAGGAGCCGGTCGAGAATGGCGGCCATGCGCGGAATGCGCGCGCGCCGCCACGCCCAGACCTGCGGACAGATATAGTAGACCGTTTTGATCCCCAAGGCGTGGGTTTTGCGGGCGAAACGCAGGTTGAAGCCGGGATAGTCTATGAGCACGACGGCATCCGGTCGGCGCTGGCGGGTCAGAGCGAGCAGCTTGGAAAAGGCGCGCAGAAAGAAGGGCAGGCGCCAGAGCGCTTCGAATACGCCCATGGTCGCCATGTCGG
Organism: Kiritimatiellia bacterium; assembly: GCA_007134465.1. GTDB lineage: Bacteria > Verrucomicrobiota > Kiritimatiellia > UBA8416 > SLMC01 > SLMC01. The sequence goes on from SLKS01000278.1 coordinate 7,882, forward strand.
CGGCATCATAGAGCGTTTCCATGCCCTCCGCGCGCATGGCCGGCCCGCCAATCCCGTAGACGGCCAAGTCCGGGCATCGGCGACGCAAGGCGCGAATCAGCGCGGCGCCGTGCATGTCGCCCGACAGCTCGCCCGCCACCATGAGAAGCGCCGCCGCCGAGTCGTCCGATCGGGCCAAGGTGGAGGCGTGTGTCTTCACCGGAAAGGGTTCAATGTTAGCCATGTTACGCTCGCAAGCAATGGTTGCCAACTTCGACGGAGAAAAAGATATCTGTGTGGACGACTACGCGCGACGACAACGGAAAACGAGGGACAATCTCCAAATCCTGCTTGCCTCCGACATCCGACTTCCGCCCCCTGGCTTGTGTCACGTCC
>SLKS01000168.1 GCA_007134465.1 Kiritimatiellia bacterium
GCCAGCCGCGCGTACGGCTTGCCCGCATAGACATGGATGCGCAGATCGTAGCCGACTTTCCCGTCGAAAATCTTCGCGCCGTTCTCCGCAACGAAATGGCCGCGCACCAGCAGCGTCGCCCGCATCGGACCCGCCGCCTCCAGTTCCAGCGCGTCCGGCTTCGACGCCCGGTACTCGCGCCCGTCCGCGTCCGTCAGCACGGCCTGCGCAGGCGCGTCCGGCCGGATCGTCTCGCGCCCGTTCGCCGTCGCCGCATGGATCAGGCCCGGCTCGTTGCGCCGCACCGTCAGCTTCAGCCCGGCCGTTTCCAGCGTGGCGCCCGTCCCGTCCAGCGTCGCCCGCGCCGCCTGCTCCGGCATGGGCCCGTCCTCACGCATGGCCAGCCTGTACGCGCTCGGCCCGTTCGTCGCCACATTCGCCTGGAAATCCAGCAGAACCCATTTCACCGACCCGTCCGGCCAGCGGGTTTGCGCCGCGATCTGACACGGAACCGGCACGCCGTCCGGGCCCAGCAACGCCAGGCGCTCCGGACCCGAAACCCGCCCCTTCGGCAGCGGCACGCCCACCGACAGCGGCTCCGCCGTCCGCGCCTCGCCCTCCGGCGCCGACACCGTCAGCGTCACCCCCTCGCGCCCCATCTGCCGCGCCGCCGCGCGAACCGCGCGGGCCGACACCATGTTCCGTTCCGGCCCGCATCCCCGCGCCAGCAGCGCCGCCAGCCCCAGCGCGACCGGAACCGCCGCCACCCTGCGCCAGCCGAATTTCCTGTTCCCGGCCTCCTCTTCCCGAAGCCGGGCCGACGACGCTTCGCAAGGCGGGGGCGGAGAGGCTGTTTCGGCGGGTGGCGGCGCAGCCGACAGAGACGCGTCGGGTTCCGACATCTTGTTCACCGGCGACGCAAGGTCGCCGGGGTCTTCCGGACCGACGGGCTCGCGCTCCGCAGCCTTGCCCGAAGCGATGCGCGTTTTCGGATGCGACCGCGCCGGATGCGCCTCGACAACCGGATCGCCCCCGTCATCCGTCCCCGGCGCCTCGCTGTCGCCAGAGGCGCCCGCCCCCAGCCGCTCCGCATTGCCGGGCTCGCCCAACCCCAGCCGCTCGCCGTCGTGGGCATCGTCCGTCCCCAGCCGCTTGCCGTCGCCGGGCTCCCCCGTCCCTTGTCGCTTGCCGTGGGCATCGCCCGTCCCTTGCCGCTTGCCGTCGTCGGGCTCGTCCGTCCCCAGCCGCCTTGTGCGGCTGGAACGCGAGATTGGCGGGAATTCATCCGCCCCCTCCCGGCAATCTCCCTCCCCTTGTCCGCCGCTCTTTTCCGGCTCGGTCTCCGCCAGCGCGGCGGATGCGGGTTCGGCGGATACGGGCGCGGCAGGCGGTGGCGGGGGTGGCTCGACCGCTTCCAGCGTCAGGCGGGTTGCGCCGATCAGAATCTCGTCGCCCGCCCGCAGCGCCGCCGCGCGGACGGGCTGGCCGTTCACTTCCGTTCCGTTCGTCGAGCCGAGGTCTTCGATTTCGATGCGCCCGTCCTCGCGCACAACGATCCGGCAATGCTCCGACGAAGCCGCCGCATCGTCGTCCAGCGCCACCCCGAACGCAGGCGCACGGCCCAGCGTCACGCTCTCCGGCAACGCAAGCGTGTGCTCCGCGTACCGGCCGCTATGGAATCGAAGAAGATAGGGCATGGAATATGCACTTGTGTTTCGTCATTTATGGCGCGGCCCCAAGGCTTGTTGATGTCCTGAAACGTCGTTAACTTAGAGTCATGGGCTGCGACAAACAGTTGCGCCATGCTCTCCACGCCTCTATTCCCAACACTTCATCGCCCACTTGCTCCCACACTTCGCCTCCCACTTGCTTGCTTACGCTTAAACCACCCGCTCAAGCGATCTCTACAGGGCTAATGCTGCAATCGCAAACGAGAGAACCAAACGTCTTCCTCCCCCCAGGCCGAACGGCCGAACTTGTCTTGGACCCATCGGTCGATCGCGCCAATATAGTCGTCCAGTTTCCGGACTTTCTTATCGAACGTGTCGTCATAGTGCACCCGTTTGTAGTAGGCGTAACGGGTAAAGAGCGGCTCGTTCTCGTACACCAGTCCGATGGCCCTCACGATCTCCCTGCGCACGGATATTCCTCCTCCTTTCGATGCGACAGTGGACCTCAGCCCGTCAACAAGAGCCTCCACGCAACGCGGCGTCCCGACATACCCCAATTGCAAAGCCAGCCTGGACTTCTCCCAATAGTCGTTCGATCGTTCAAACTTTTCGATCAGCTCCGTTTCCGCTTTCGTGTCGCCCATGTATGCTCTCGCGGCCGCCGGAGTGTCGCTCCAGGAAAGAGCCTCATTCCTTTCCTCTTCAGTCAAATCGCATTTGGCATACAGCAGAATGGCTTCGTATCGCGGACGTTTCCCCAACGCCGCGCGTATCTCTTTCTCGAACTGTCTTCTTGCCGAATGGCGGACATGCCATGTCAACCATTCGACCGCTCTCTTCACCGTGTGCTCCTCTTCGCTTTTCAAGGCCGAAACAAGAACGCGCAGACTCGGATCGTCGTCCACGAAACCGGAAAGCATTAAGTTCTCGGAAAACAACCCAACCCTGGAACTATACAAGACATCGCTGAACGCGAGCCGGTAATCGCCTGCGTCCAACGGCTCCTTGCCCATTTTTTCGAAAATGGGCAATATTTGCATCGCAACCCCGTTTCTGACCTCTCCTTTCTTGTGCCTGGCAACTTCCGCTTTGTAATGGTTGTAAAAATAGTCGCGATATTCATGCAAAACGGCGCGCAGAGATTTTTCGGCATCGGCCGCCCCGGCAACCGACTCTGTCTCATCCCTCTCCGCGTACGCAACCGCCAAAAACAGATTCAGCGCCAACCATGTTCCAGCAAGAGCAAACCTACGCATAATTTCGCCTCTGTTCACGCGGCGTATACCCTAATTCGGCGGACACTACGGCTGTTCCGTTTCGTCTTTCCGAATCGGTTTCCAGAGATGCCGGGGAACCGCCGTCACCCCGCGACGGAACCACACGCTCTCGGTGTCCCAGGCGGAATGCTCGTAATGTTCCCTGACCCATCGGTCGACATCATGAATATACGCGTTCAAACCACGCTCTTCGTTGAAATGAGATGGCTGGCGCCAATGAAGCATATAGGCGTCCGAAGTGAACAACGGCTCTTCTTGATAGATCAGTCCCATCGCCATAAGAATGTAAGAGCGGACGGAATCCTCCGCCAACTCGCTTTTAAACGACAACGGAGAATTCAAACCTCGTACAAGCGCCGCCCGACAGGCAGGCGTGGCGGCATAGGCCAATTGCCGGGCAAGCGAAACTTTCTCGGGAAAAACCTTTGTTCCTTCGAACTGTTCTATCAGCTTCGCTTCGGCTTCCCTGTCTCCGCATCGGGCTCTAGCGGTTAGCGGGGCATTCTTCCATGACAACACCTGCTCTTTCTCTTCGGGCGACAGATCAAGCAAGGCATACAGCTTGATCCTCTCGAAACATTTGGGTCGAGGACCTAAAGCTTCCCGGATTCTCTGCTCCTGCCTGGAGCGCGCCAAACGGCCAACATCCCATAACAGCCATTTCACGGATGCCTCTTCCAGTCCGGCCACTCCGCTTTCCAATGCCGAAACATACACATCCACAACCTGATCGTCCTTGATCAGCCCCGTGGCTTCCTGTTCCGCCGAATGCCTTCCGCTCTTCGATAATGCCCCAACTCGTCTTAAGAATATCCTGAAATCAAGCTCTCCCGGCAATTTCGTTTCTAGTTGTTCCAAAAATGCTGCCATTCTCTTGACATAAACGTTATCCTGAGACTGCATGTTCTTTTCGAAATATTCCCTGTGTTTCAGGATAGCCGCCCGTACCCGCATCAGCCCGTTTGTCGCATTGTCGGCACGGGCAGCGACAGGTCCCGAAAGCATCCATACCGCGCATATCATGACAAATACCAAACAGTCTTTCATGGCGCATGCCTCCCGCTTGTTATCGTGGTATCTTTTCCCATTGGTTTTCAGCCCCTGTTCCTCGATACAACGGCCGTTCCTTATACCTCAACTCCCATCCACGATTCGGAATTGCAGAATAGTGCATCAGATTCGTCGTATTGTTCACGTCCAGAAGATGGCCGATTTCCTCGCGGTGAAGCGGCTCATGAAGCATCATTTTTTCGAAATTTTGTTCGACCTGCACTATCATAGGAATATCGAGCGTTCCGGAAATTCCCGCAATATTCAAACATAGGGGAGTTCCTGCCGCATGTATTTTTTGAAGTGCGTTGCGCAAAACAATGTTAACGCCATTACCGTCTTTAATGGTGACAGGTTCCTCCCCCTCTCCTATGCCAAGAGACAGTTGCATCCCCGTATAATTGTCAAGTCTATTGTCTACATTCCCGCGAATCCTAATGGTCGTGTTTCCCTTCTCCGCCTTCTCGGCAAGACGCCAAGCATAGTTGAATTTCTTTACTATTAGCGTAGAAAGTTGATTGTCGAGATTTAGAGACAGAGCTGCCCGTATTGGATTCAGTTCGTCTTGATGCCCTCCATCTAAATATAAGTCAAGAGCGCCATTGCCATTAAGATCGTATCGCACATCTTTATCGCCATGCAAGACCATGTCCTCAATAATCATCACGATCTGTTTCAAACAGTTATTGTATGTGTTGCGAAGCATTCCTTCTGGTGGAAGATTGTGGTTCAGAGGATGGGTGCCTTGCGACATTTTGTCTATCACCGGGAATATTCCCCAAAGGCCAATCACTCTTTCCTCGTACACGTTCACTCGTATGCTTGTCAATACGGGGCCGTCGGGATTGCCGAGTCTCGCCTCTATGGTCGTCTCCTTCTTCCTTTGATCCCGCCCCTGTATCTCCAGAAGAAACGACGGCGGCAATGGGGGAGGTTTTTCCTCTATGCCCGGCCTAGCCGTGTCAGGGTCTTGGGACACAAAATGAATCGGCACATTGACCGGCGACTCCCATATCCGCACCTCGACAAATGTGGCCCCGTTTCGTTTCACGGAGATATGATCGTCATGAGGGTTGTTCGGGGTATCCATATTGTCGAAACCGTACCGGTTGCCATTGGGGCCTTCCTCGGCTTTGTGGAATTCCACCTTCACCACCGTCAGAAACATCGTCCGTTCCGAATCGCAGGTTTTCGCATGAATCCGATACAGGCCGGGCTCGGAGAAAATAGGCTTGATCCTCTTGCCGGCTCCGATCCGAACGGGCTTCCCCGGCGGTGACGAAGGCGGGCCGCCGCCACCGCCGCCCGCGGCCGGCGGCATCTTTTGCGCCGTCCATACCGGCTGGCCATCCGGAAAATGCTGTTCCGTGCCCGCCGCATCGCTGTAGGCGTCGAGCGTAACCTCGCCCGCGCACACATAGCCGGGCTGCTCCCTTAACCGATTCGCATTGGAATCCGCGCGGACCGATTCGCCCTGGGTGGCGACAATCTTCTCCAACACCGAAAACACCGTTCGCGCCTGGTACCCCTTCATGTCCACCGGCCCATCATGCGAATTCTTGTGTTTCGGAATCGGACAGGGCTCGTCCTCGACCGTGCCCGAGAACTCGAACCGCACCCATTTCCCCCGCAGAGAATTGGACCATTCCTGCATCGTCCGCGTTTTCGACCATATCCGCTTCTCGCGGTTGCCGCTCTTGTCCAACGCAAACGTATCCACATAATCGTCTTGCGCGTCATCCGTTACGCCCGTGAACACCTTCACCGACACTTCCGTGTCCTTCAAATAATTGATGATCGAGTCCGTCATGCACACTGTACTGTCCTTGTCCTCGGCCTCCACCTTGAACTCGATCTTGTCGGCTATGCACAGCGGCCCCAAATCGCCTACCGCCCCATCTTTCGTTCCGATCCGCTTCAGCGTCACGGTCCGGTCGCCGACCCGTACCGTCGCCGTTATGACGATCGCCGACTCGGCTTTCAGTTCCATGTCCTCGAATCCCGGATCGTGCTGGCACGTCCCGCTGCCCGCCTGTTCCGCCAACGCCGCCAGCGCCAGTGCCGCCAACAAGCAAACCGGTATCATCCACCCCTGCCGAAATCCCCTCATCTCGCCCTCTCCTTCCCTTGCGTAAGCAACCTATTCCGCACAAGAAAGAACTGCATATACCATACCAACTAGGGGGGGGGTACAAGAACAAAAATCTGGTAAGTTTACCTTTTCGCAAAACCGGGCTTCGGCTCGCGGGGACGCTCGCCCTCCACTCGGAAACTCGGCGTAGCGGCAGGCCGCACAAATGGAAGATCGAATTCACCACGGAGCCGATGCCTTCAGAGACTTTTTGCGCCACTTGCGCCTCTTTGCGGCCGTCTGACTTTCTTTGGGCTGAAAACCGAATTTCAAGGTTGAATGCGGACGTTGATCCGTGTAGTGTAATGGTCGTCTTATGGGTTCGCGCAGAAACAGCTCAAGCCAGAACCGCTTTTTCCGCTCATGAAAACGACACGGCCGGCCCATCGCGCCATATCGAAGCCACGCCAGCTCTCCGCATGGGACGTCGCGACCCGATACGGGTGCGATATGTCCATCATCGAAGACAATATGCGACGTACGCCTCTTGAACGAATTTTGCGGCATGAACATGCCCGCCGAACATGGCTCGCCTTGGCGGGCGGGAAGCGCGTCGAATGACGGGCTGCCTGACAGAAATCCTTCACCCATGAAAACAACGGTTTCCGAAAACGGCAAGGACCATTCCGCTGGCTATCAGTTCGGCGCGTTCAAAGGCGTGTTCACACCGAGCATTCTGACGATTCTCGGCGTGATCATGTATTTGCGGTTCGGGTGGGCGCTCGGCAGCCTGGGCCTATGGCCGGTTCTGCTCATTGTCACGGTCTCCAGCGCCATCACGTTTCTGACCGGCCTGTCCGTTTCGGCGCTGGCCACCAACCGCAAGGTGGCGGGCGGCGGCGCCTATTTCATTGTTTCCCGCTCGCTCGGTCCGGAGACCGGCACGGCGATCGGGCTGCCGCTCTTTTTCGCGCAGGCGCTCAGCATTTCGTTCTATGTCATGGGGTTTTCCGAATCGTTGACCGCCGTGTTCCCGCAATGGGCGCCGCGTCTGGCGGCGCTCCTGAGCCTGAGTCCGGCCGCCACCGCCTTTCTGGAAACGCACGCGCTGGAAACGATCGGGATTGGCACGGTCCTGATCCTTGCCGCCATCGCCTACGTGTCGGCCGATTTGGCGCTGAAAACGCAGTTTGTCGTCATGGCGGCCATCGGCGTATCGCTCGTGGCCTTCTTTCTTGGCGGCGCGCCCGGCGGGACGCCGGACCCGAACGCCTACATCCCGGCCGGCAGCGGATTCTGGCCTGTCTTCGCCGTGCTCTTCCCGGCTGTTACCGGCATTCTGGCCGGCGTAGCCATGAGCGGCGATCTCAAGAACCCGGCCACGGCGCTGCCGCGCGGCACGCTCGCATCCATTATGACCGGCTATGCGGTCTACCTGGCCATCTGCCTGTTTCTCTGGTTCGCTGTCGAGGACCGATCCAGGCTGCTGCACCCCATGATCGTTGGCCAAGTCGCGCGCTGGAAAGGGCCGGTACTGCTGGGACTCTGGTCCGCGTCCCTGTCCAGCGCCATGGGTTCGCTGCTGGGCGCGCCGCGCACGCTGCAGGCGCTGGCCCGCGACCGCATCCTGCCGTCGGCGCTCGGGCGCGGCTACGGGCACGGCAACGATCCGCGCCTGGCCACGGCGCTGGCCGCCGGCATTGCCGTCGTCGGCTTGCTCATGGGCAACCTCAACGCGATCGCGCCCGTGCTCACCATGTTCTTTCTCACCGCCTACGGACTGCTCAACATCTCGGCCGGGCTCGAGGAGCTGGTCGGCATTCCGTCGTGGCGCCCGACCTTTCGCGTGCCCTGGTGGCTGGCCCTGATTGGCGCCGCCGCCTGCTTTTCCACCATGTTCATGATCAATCCCGGCGCCACGCTCATGGCCTTGGCCGTGGCGGCGGCTATCTATGTGGCCACGAAACGGCGCAACTTGCGGACCCAGTGGGGCGATATGCGCAGCGCTTTCTTTACCTTCATGATTCGGCAGGCCATGGCCGCCCTGAACGAGCGGGGCGTGGACCCGCGCACCTGGCA
>SLKS01000011.1 GCA_007134465.1 Kiritimatiellia bacterium
ACCGGGACCAGCATTTGGCCTTCATCGAATCGCTGCCGGTCAACGAGGTGACGCTGGTTCGTCAGGAAGCTTCGCCGCCCGCCGTGCGCTCGTTCGGCGACATGATTATGGACACGCGGCGCGGGGAGATCCTCTACTACGGAGGCGGGCACTCGGCCTACATTGGCACCGACCACAGCCACTACAGCGTGGCTGATAACATCTGGAGCCTGTCGCGGCCGCCGAAGTTCGCGCTGCAGGAAGTCATCCCCAACAGCAATCCGCCCGGATGGTCCTACGACGGCGAACCGTGGCCGGGTCACACATACAGATACTGGTGCTACGATCCGCATTCGGGCATGGTCGTTCATCTCAATGGGCGCGTGTACAATCCGACGACGCGCCGCTATTACCCGCGGTGGAAGGATCCGGTTCCCTGGCCGGCGCCTCACGTTCCGACCGCGCGCGACTGGGCGCAGGCCGTAATCGGCAGTCCGCGCGGCATCTTTGTGAGAAACAGGAGAAACCTGTATCATGGCGCGCTCGACATTCGGGACGACGAGGTTTCCGTCGCGTGGACGACGCTGGCGCGCAACGAGCCGTCCCACAGGGGCTATAACTATACTTGGAAACCGCTCGTGTACGATACCAAGCGCGACCGCATACTGATGTTTACCGGATCGAGAAAGGAGCTGACCACGTATGCGCATCCGCTGAAGGAAGGGGCGGAGTGGGAGAAGCTCGCCGTAACGACCGACATAGGGATCAGCTCGCAATTCGTGTATATGCCCCGGCACGATGCGGTGATGAACCTGTCGTTCGATACCAGTCCCGAAAACCGGCGCTTCGGCGCGAAGCATCGGCTCGCCGTGCTGGATCTGAAGGAGAACCGTTGGCGTAGGCTGGCCATCGAAACCCCGCCACGCACGAAAAGCGGAAGCAGCAGCGCCATGACCTACGATCCGGAGCGGGATTTGGTTCTGATCCTTATGGGTACATATACGTGCGTGGACGGCGTGGGCTATCTCCGCTTCGACCCGAAGACGGCGCCGTACCTGAAGTGAGCGCATGGCCGCGCACTCGTGCGCCTGCTCCTGCGCGTGAATCTCGAATGAAGGGAACAGAAGACAAGAAAGAGAACGGGGGCAAACAGCGCTTGACGAACAGGGCGAATGGCGGAGGCAGGCCAGGCAGATATATGGTTGCTTTTACCCTCCCGTTTGCGACCACTGCGTGGTCGCAAAAACCGTCGACAAGGCTTGGGGCAAAGGAATGAGAAACAAACGATGTGAAACAAACAAGCGGAAAAGGAGACAACCTCATGAAACAATGGCTGGCAATAACGGGATTGAGCGTTGGGTTGGGCCTTGCGGCCTGGGCTCAGAACACGCCGCTGCATGCGAAGGTTTCGGTGAACTGGCCGAGGCCGGGGCTGCCCGTGGCGGACGCGCTGCGCGAGATTGGCACGAAGGCGAAGACCGAGTTCGCGTTCGAGGCGGCGCTGGTACAGCATCTCGATCCGGTGATGCTGACCATGGACGAGGTCGCGGCCGGCCGCATTGCCATGCGCATCCTGCGACCGCGTGGATTGAAGCTGGAGGACGCGGACGGCAATCGGCCGCGCGTGGTCAAGGCCGATCCGTTCGGCGAGCTGCGGCCGAAGCGCGAGGAGGTCTTCGCCTTCGCGCGCAAGCCGACGCTGACGCGTCGCGGCGACGATGTGACGATCGCGTTCGAGACGAAGGGCTGGTGCGACGTCACGGTGGCCATCGAGCATGGAGAGAGGATCGTGCGCCATCTGGCCAGCGGCGTGCTGGGCATGAACGCGCCGGAACCGTTTGTCTGGAACTCGAAGGCGCAGACCATTGTCTGGGACGGCAAGGACGATGCCGGGGTCTATGTGGACGACAAGGATGCCGTGACCGTGCGCGTGTCGTTGGGCCTCAAGCCGCAGTTCGAGCGCACGCTGTATTGGGCGCCGGAACGGCGGGTCGGCAATCACATGGCGCTGGCCGCCGCTCCCGACGGCGTATTCGTTTTCGATACGGGCCAGGGGGTGGATCAGGTCCGCATGTTCGATCGCGAAGGACGTTATGTCCGCACAATCTATCCGTTTCCGGCATCGAAAACGAAAGACATCCCGGATATGATCTGGCACGCCTTGCCCGATGGCCCGAGGATACCGGTCAAGCCCAACACATATCAGTCTACCTTTCTGAAGGGCGGATCTGGACATGAGTACGATTATTCGCGCGAGGAGGGACGATACCGGGCAACCGGCAACACGCACGACGGGAAATACGGCTGGTCCGGCCGGGCTATGGCCGCCACCGGAAGACATGTGGCCTTGAGCGGCGCGGGGGTCAATCGGCTGGCGACCGACGGGGCCAGCGGCGGGCTGCCGTTGTACGGGCCGGACGTTGCCAGCCGTCGCGGCCGCGAATACCAGATCGGCCATCGGCACGGCGTCACCCGCACGAGCATGTTTGTTCCGCAGCGCATCGCGTTGAGTCCCGACGCGCAATGGCTGTACCTAACGCGCCGCATCGAGGCGATGGTGGGCCGCTTTCACTCCAGCGCCCACTGGGACGGCCACGAGGTGCAGCGGGTCCATTTCGCCAGGGGCGGGAAGCCCGAGACGTTTCTCGGCACGGAGAAGGCGGGGTCCGAGACGGGGCTGTTCAACATGCCGTCGGATGTCGCCACCGATCCGCAGGGCAGAATCTACGTGGCCGATCACGGCAACCATCGGGTGCAGGTGTTTTCGCCGGACGGCAAGCATGTGCGCTCTCTTGACATCAAGCATCCGGCCCAGGTGTCCATCCACCAGCGTACCGGAGACATCTATGTTTTCTGCTGGCCAATCCCCTTGCACGGCCAGCGGATAAACTATTCTACAGGCGGCGGGTGGGGCCCGAACCCGCTTCCGTCCCATGGAAATCTGCCTGCCGCGCATAACCGGGTCCACAAGTTCTCTTCTCTTGACGCGGGCGCCAAGCCTCTTGCCGCCTGGAACCTGCCCATGCGGCCCACGCGCGGCAGACGCGGATATTCGCGCCATTTCGCCGAGATAGACTCCTGGGCCGAGCCGACCACGATTTGGGTGACTCCGGGCTCGGACTGCGCTCCGCAGAACGTTCTGGTCTTGCGTGAAACAGGCGATACGCTCGGGCCGATCCGGGATTTTCACGAAGAAGCCCGAAGGGCGGTGCGGCGCACTTCGCCTGTTCTCTGGCAGCGCCAGCGCCTGTATGTCAATCCGGCGGACGGCGCGTTGTTTGTGGGCGAGGCGAGCGAAGGGGAAAGCAAGACTTTCCGGGCGGCCATGCGCATCGAGCCGGATACCGGACGGCTGCGCGAGATCGAATTGCCGATGTCCACGGAAGACATGGCGTTCGACCGCGACGGCCATGTGTATCTGCGAACCGCCGATCAGATCATCCGCTACGATTCGGAAACCTGGCGCGAAATCCCGTTCGACTACGGAGAGGAGCGGGCCAGTGCGGGTGCGGCAACGGGCAGCGCGGCGCGCGGCGCGCGCGTGATCAGCGGCTCGGTGTTTCCGGGCAATCGCGGCTGGCATCAGGGCGGCATGCACATCAATGCGCGAGGCGATATGGCGGTAGGGGCGCTGTACGAAACCAGCCTCGAGGATCGGCGAGCCGGCGCGAGCGTGCATGCCGGCGCCGCGTATCAACCGCTTATGTATGCCGGTCGCCACTACGATCCCGGCGGCCGATTCGGAGGCATTCTTGTTCACGTCATGGATCGGCACGGAAAGATGCTGCATTACGACGCCGTGCCGGGCCTGCTTTCCGTCCTGAATGGCGTTGGACTGGACGCCGATCGCCGTTTGTACCTGCTGGCGCATCGGACAAGGGCCTATAACGGCGAAGCGGGATGGAATCCCTTCTCGGGCACGCTGATGCGGATGACGCCGGGGCAGGGCCGGATACTGTCGAACTTCGGCGCCCCGGTGCCGTTGACGGATCCGCCGCGCCGGCCGCCGGACATGCTTCGCGATCGCCGACGCAGCGGCGCAACCTGGGCCGAAAACGCGCATTGGTTCTACGGCGGCGGGGGATGGGGCGGGCATAACTCGGCGGGCATATCGCTGTGCTCCTGCTGGAACGCACGCTTCGCGCTCGACTATTTCGCGCGCAGTTTCACGCCGGAAGTCGCTCGCTACAACGTGGGCGTGGTGGATGCCAATGGCAACCTGATCCTGCGCGTGGGCCAGTATGGAAACGTGGACGACGGCATGCCGCTGGTCGGCAATGAACAGGGCGCTTCGCGTTCGCCCGTTGGCCCGCCGAACCCGCGCTTGATCGGGGGCGGCGAGGTGGCGCTGATGCATCCGGCATTCGTGGCCACGCATTCGGACCGGCGCCTGTTCGTAGCCGATTCCGGCAACGCCCGCATCGTCAGCGTAAAGCTTGGCTATCATGTCAACGAAACCTTTGCTATCAAGGATGTGCCGGACGAAGGGAAGTGAAGAGAGGGAGAGAGAAATCCGAAGCGCGAAACACCCACGTGTCGCGGCATAGCGCGAAGCGCGGAGACGGAAGCCCGAAGGAAATCCTAAATCCGAATGGCCGAAGTCCGAAGTCCGAAGTCATCAGGGATCGGATGCCAGCCCTAATCTTTCGCCGTAATCTTTCGCCCTAATCTGATGATAACAAAGTCGAAGACTCACGGTTTTTGAGTGCGCTTGCCTGCAAGCGCTTTCTGTCGCGGAGCGGGCACGGGCATCCGGCCTACGCCGAAAAGGCTTCGGCGGACAGGTCTTGCCCGTGGTCTTTTGGATGGCTGCGAGCGGAAGAGCGAGAGACAGAAGTGTGCAAGCGCGTGGCGAGGTCGCTTTTTACCCTCCCCTTTGCGACCACTGCGTGGTCGCAAAAAGAGTCGGAATGGCTGCGCATATTGCGGCATGGATTGACAGCGGCAAAGAATACGACTATGTTTGGACTATACTGAACGCAAGGCAAAAGGAGTGTGGCAATGAAATCATGGCCGGCATTGGCGTGCATATGCGCGGGGCTGATCGTGCCGACATGGGCGCAAGCGGGCGCGAAAACGGAGGAGTCCGCCATGCGTCCAAGTCCGTACGACCGTCAGTATCAGGGGTACAAGCCCGATTTTCTCGGGAGAACACTGCATCGCGGGCGAACTGGCCCCGATGCGGAGACCATGAAAATATCGGAGGAAAAGTCGTTTTTCACCTTGAGTCTGCTGCCGGAATCGGATCGGGCCTACGCGCTGGTGGCGGCGGCCAAGGAGCGCGAGGCGGAAGGCCAGCATGGCGAGGCGCTGGATATTTACCAGCGGGTGATTGACGAGTATCCCGACGAGCTGTTTCGGGTGAGCCCGTACGGGGTTTTCGTGCCGGTAACGCAATACGCGCAGTTGCGCATGCTGGGTTTTCCGCGCCAGGCTTTGGCGCATTACCGCACGAAACACGACGCGCGCGCGCGCGAGGCCTACGAGCTGGCGCGGAAGAACAATTCGCTGGAAGGCATGGCGCATGTGCGCGACATGATGCTGGCCACCTCGTACGGGGTGCGCGCGATGCTGCTGCTGGGCGACGCGGCGCTGGACCGCGGGCACTGGCTCGAGGCGCTGGAATACTACCGCATGGTGCGCGACCATTTCCCGGACCCGGAAGCGCGCGCGCCGGAACTGCGTTTGAAAATGGCCTATTGCCGACGGATGCTCGGCGAGAAACCGGAGAGAAAGGGCAAGCCGAAACAGGAAAGCGAAAGCGGGCTGAGTCCGGAACATCTCAAGGCCTTCGAACGCGCGCTGGCGGCGGCCAAGCCGCTTGTGCCCGAATTCTTCTCGCAGAAGAGCAGTCCGCCGCATCTGACGGCCGACGACTATCTTCTGATGCCGCCGACGGACGATCCGCTCGGTCTCGAGGCGCCCGCCTGGCGGGCGCCGCTGCCGTATTCGCGGCTGGATTTCTACGTGTACTCGAATCCGGTGATCACGCGCGACAGCGTCGTGTACCGGCACAAGAACATCGTGTACAGCCGCTCGCTGCTGAACGGCGAACTGCGCTGGCGCAACGATCTGGGCGGGCGGGTCGTCTGGCAGAACTGGGGCGAGCGCCAGTACACGCACGAGGACGTGCTCGTGCAGGACGGGCTGGTTTTCACGACGGTGCATCAGGTGGGCCCGACGCTCGTGGCGCTCGACGAGATTTCCGGCGCGATGCGCTGGGCGTACGGGCCGATGGTGGCGACGACGCGCGAGGAGGCGAACATGCGCTTCGAGGCGGCGCCGGCCGGCGGGCCGATGACGGTGTTCGCAGGGTATATTCAGGACAATATCGAAGGCGCCACGCATACCGACACGGAATACGGGGTGATCGCCTTCGAGAGCGCCACCGGGCGCATTCGCTGGAAGCAGCATTTGACGCGGTTGCGCCCGGGCCTGTTCGAGGCGGGAACCATCCGCCGCCGGAACCGGATACTGAGTTTCGCCTCGCCGCCGCTGTATCACGAAGGCACGGTCTATTACACGACCAACGCGGGCGCGATCGCGGCGCTGGACGCGCTGTCCGGCCGCATCAAGTGGATCATGCGCTATCCCTATTACACGCACGACCAGAATCATGCCGTGCACGACGCGACACGCCGGTTCGGCAGCGGCGGCGGCTCGTTCAGGGGCGCGCATATCTATCCGCATAGACCGATGTTCTGGTACCCGCAACGGCCGCTGCTGGTTGGCGAGGACCTGTACGTGCTGCCCGTCAACTCCATGTTCATGTTCAAGCTCGACCGGCGCACGGGCAGAGTGCGTTGGACGGCGCCCAAAAGATCCGGCGCCAACTATTTTCTCGGGCCGCTGCCGACGGGCGAGCTGGTCATGGCCAGTAGCGGACGCGCGGGACGAACCGACGAGAACGGGCCGATCGTTCTGATCGATCCGAAGACCGGCGAAGTTATGGAGCAACTCGAGGACCCGGTGGCGCGCGAACCGCAAAAGACGGTCAAGCTGCGTTACGATCGTACCCCGACCCAATATCCGGTGCATATACGCTGCTTGAATCACGATGCCCGCAACTATCAGATTCAGTCCCGTCCGTTCCTGAGCCGGACCGGTCAGTTGGTTGTGGGCGGCGTTGCCTACTGGGGGTACCCGTTGTGGGATTACGCGGTCAATTTGGCGGCATACAATCTGTTCGAGAAGAAGCGGCCTGTAACCGCCCGTCGCCGCTATTTCAGCTCGACGCTGCTGGCGACAACCGAAACGACCATTTCGGAAAGCGTCAAATGGCTGGAGACCATGGAAAAGCTGCCTCACAAGGGCAAACGGGAACTGGCGGAGATCGAACGCCTGAAAGCGATTATCGCGGAGGATCCCGCGTCGAACGAACATCCGCAGTTCTTTCCGTTTGCGCGCATGACGTTCGAGCGCTACGGCACGTCGTTCGAGCTGCGGTTCGGGCCGCGGGAAATCGAGATGGTGTGCGATCTGGACGCGGTCAAGCGCGCGCTGGCAGGCAAGCGCGACGCCTTCAGCCTGTTTGGCAAGGCCGAAGTGGCTGTTGGCGAGGGCCGCATCGCCGATGCCGCCAAGCTTATGCAGGACAGTTTGGCCGTCCTGCCTTCGGAAGACGAGGATTTTCGCGTGCTGATCAATCAGCAGTTGTATCGCGCGCATCGCCATCTGGCGCAGGGCCGCATTCGCGCGAACGATTCCGAAGGCGAAATCGCGCATTGCCTGGGCATGAGCCGCACGGCCACGACGCTGGGCGACGAGCTGGAGATGCGCTTCGCGATTTCCGACGCCTACGCGCGCAAAGGCGATTTGCGCAACGCGGCCTTGCAACTGCAGTCGGTCGTGGCCACCTACGGGCGCTACGGGTATCCGGTTTCTTCTATTTCCGGCGCGGATCGCGCGCGTTTGTCGAACGCTTCCCGGACCATACTGAAACAGGCAAGCGCAACGGCGAGCCAGGTGCCTCATGCGCCGGAACTGCAAGCGGCGGCCAGTTTGTCGGGCCGGGCGTTGCCTCTCTATTTCGGCGCGCTGTCGCCGCTGGAGAAGGATGTGACCGTGCGCGCCGGCGAATGGGCGGCGCGGCAATTGAACCGTTTGCGCCGCGCCTCCAAGCCTTTCGCCGCCGAGTTCG
>SLKS01000048.1 GCA_007134465.1 Kiritimatiellia bacterium
ATTCCATCTATGCCGTTCGCCGCAACGAATTCATCGACCATCTCCCGCTGGCTCTGTTGGATCTGTTTTCGAATCTGGCTGGCGTCCATATCTGTACCTCGATATATTTATACGGATACAGTTTCACACGTAAAAACGGGTGTCTTTGCCGGAAAGGCACTAACGCCTATGTTTGCGGGCGCAGCCTTCTCTCAGGATTCTCCTGCATGGCTACGCGGAGGGCGGCCAGTTGTGCCAGCGCAGGTTGTCATGACCGCGAAAGCGCTGTTCCATGACGCGCAGCGCTTCCGGGTTGCTGTCCACCAGCACGCAAGAGCGGCCGAGCGCAACAGCCGCCTCCCCCAGCGTGCCGCTGCCGGCGAAAAAATCGCATAGACGGTCGCCCGGCCGACTGTGCACGCGCACAATGCGGTCCAGCACGCCTCTCGGCTTCTGGGTCGGATAGCCGGTCTTCTCCCTGCCGTTCGGGCTGACAATGGTGTGCCACCATACGTCGGTCGGCGTTTTGCCGCGAGCGGCTTTCTCCTTGCCGACAAGCCCGGGCGCCATGTAGGGGATGCGGTCCATTTCGTGGTAGAGAAACACATGGTCGTTCGGGTCTTTGGCGTACCAGAAGATCGTGTCGTGCTTGGCGGGCCATTTGGTTTTCGAGCGCGCGCCATAGTCGTAGGCCCACACGATTTCGTTCATGAACGAGTCGCGCCCGAAGAGGCGATCGAGCAGGATTTTGCAATAATGGGCTTCGCGCCAGTCTATATGGAAAAACAGGCTGCCGTTGCGGGCGAGAATGCGGCGCGCCTGCGCGAGACGCGGTTCGAGAAAGGCCAGGTAGTCGTCGAACAGGTCGGCGTAGCCCATGGCGCCGAGCCGCACTGTTTTGTAGCGTTTGCCTTGAAAGCCGGTGCGGTCGCCGTGGTCGTCCCGCACCGTGACGATGCGCGTCCGGGTCTGGGTCTTGCCCGTATTGAACGGGGGATCAATATAGAAAAGGGCGACGGACTCGTCGGGCATGGCCTCGAGCACGGGCAGGTTGTCGCCGTAATGGATGTCAAGTTCGTTCATGCGGTTCATCGCGGGTGTTGTCGTTGCGGGAAGCGGGCGCATCGGGCGGCGGCATGGGCGGGCGCGGACGGCGGTCGCGGCGCAGTTCCTTGCGCGTACGCGCGACATGGCGGTCGGCGACGAACAGCAGGCCGATCAGGGCGCCGAGGAATGCGCCGCGCCACGGGGTGGCCATCATGCGGCAGAGGCCGCCCGCGCACTGCATCCCGTACCCAAGAGCCGCGCCGATCGCGGCGCCGCCGATTCCGCCGATGATCCATGCGTGTTTCATCGTCTCCTCATGGCTTCCACACCTTACCCCTTTTTCAAAGAAACACACGCTTTTGCGTGTGTCTTGTGCGACCTAGATTTTTTGAACACCCGCTTCGCTCAAGATAACGAAGGGAACGAAGTATGTCCGCCCTTCTTTGTTCCCTTCGTTCCCTTCTGTTCGCTACTTTTGGGGTGCGGGCGCAGCCCGCCTTAAAGCCCTTACGGCGCGAGCCGCACTCGGGCGCGCAAAAACAGTATCGGCTCGTCCGGGAGCGGAGCGATGTCGTCGGAGCCGAATTCCTGCAGAACCTGCCATAGCGGCTCGTCCGCGCACAAGTCGGTTGTGCAGGAAATTTCGTATTCGCGTTCCTCCTTGCGCGGGAAGGAGACGGAGCCGTCGGCCGGATCGAATGCCGCAATCTCGAAGACATCCTCCGGATCGGTCGGGTCCAGTCCGGCAACGTAGATGTCGCGCATGGGCATAGTGACGCCGCGCTTGACCACGAAGTCGGGCACGTCGTCGAGATGATCGTAGTATTGCAGCGCCCATTCGTCCGGATAGCCTTTGTCGGGCCGCGTGGCGAGCCGGACGCCGAACAGCTTGGCCCTGTGTCCCCACTGGCTTCCGTAGAGCAAAACGCGAAATTCGATCGGAGCGCCGACATCGGCAAAATCTTCGGCGATCGGCAGTGTGAAGCTCGTTTCGAGCGGGGTTCCGCTGGCGGGCGTACTGCCCAGCGTATAGATTTGCGCGCCTTCCTCGAATCCGCCAACGGACGTGAAGACGGCCAGCCTTCTTACGGCATGGTATTCGGTTCTTTCCCAGAAGATGGACAGTTGCGCCTCGCGCAGATCGAGCGATATCCCGGGCTGCGGCGTCAGGGTAAAGGTGAAGTACTCGTCGTCGGCTATGGCGGAAGCCAGCGTGGAATCTCCCTCGCTCTCGTTGCCCTGCGAGACCGAAAACAGCAGTTCATCTTCGGCCTCGAACACGCGAACGCCTACGCCGTCGCTGCCGGTTGCCGAGCCGCCGCCGGGCGAAAAAGGCGCGCCGATATCGAGGCCGCTCCAGGCGATGCGCTCTTCGTCCAGATGACGGGTGGCGACATAAGGCAGCGCGTTCGCGTCGGTGGAGCCCGAGAAGCGGCAGTCGAGCAGCGTATCCGGCGCGCCGACAACTTCGAAGCTGAACACGCGCCAGGCCGCGTCGCCATCGTCGTCGCCGATCCGAAGATAGGCGAAATGCCATCCGTCCTTTTGCGGCACGCCTTGCAGCAGCATGCGGCCGGGATGATCGGGGTCGGGCGCGATCGCCAGGCCGTCGCAGAGGGTTGTGGAGATCACGGCGAACTGGAGGGCGCCGCCGTCGGCGACATCGCCGCCTGCGGCCTCGATGATCTGCTGATAGGGCTCGCCCCAGGTGGCGACGGGCAAACGGGCCGGGGTGACGAATTCGGGAACGTTGTCGACCGGGCGGGCGGGATCGCGGATGGTCGCCATATCCTCGGCCCAGGCTTTGACGGCCTGCCATTTGGGCGCGTCGGACAACGACTGGCCCAGGTATTCGATGTGGCCCCATTGCCCGTACTTGCCGTAGCGGGATATATCCACGAACAGGCCGTGCGTCGCCAGCCCCTTGCTGCGCGCCATGTTCAAATGGATCCGGTACACATCGGCCATGGCCGGCCGGCGGTTCAATTCGGAAATGAAGCGCGTGATGCCGTCGTCCCGGCTGTCCGGCCCGTCCAGATAGTCGGTATACAGGGACGGCCCGCCTTCGTAGGAAACGATCGGGAGCGCTTCCCCGAAGATGTCGAGGATTTCGGCGCGCAACGCGGCGGGGAATCCGCCGCCGATGCCGGTGGTGTCGAACCCGCCTCCGGCGACCGTGGATCCGGAAAACAGCCGTTGTTTCCACTCGTCAAAGGTTGCCTGCAGATGATCCTCCAGTTGCGCGCTGTTCCAATAGGGATCATCTTCCGGCTTGGATACGGGCCGGGTTTCGCCGGTGGATTCGTTGTGAACGAAATCCTCGCCGGTGTGAAACCATTGTTTCGTGCCGGAACGGTGGCGATGCGCGTTGGCCTGTTCGTAGGCCCAATCCTGAATGCCGTTGCCGAAATAGGTTGTGGGCGAGACGACATCCGGCCGCACGGCAGGATCCAACGTGGGGCCGTACGCGGCCAGCTCCTCCATGTAGGGAGAGGAATAGGCCGATTGTCCGGACCAGATCGCGGCCACGCGGACCAAGCGGTCGGCGCCGGCCCATTCCTGCTGGAAGAGGCTCCAGATTTGCGAAGCGCGCCGCGCGTTGAACTGGGCCTTGGATATTCCAAGCGCATCAGCTTGCTGTTGAGCCCAGTTGCCCTGGGGGAAGCTGTAGCCGGACGACCAAATCTCGTTGGAATGCTCCACCCATACGCGCAAGTCCTCGCGCAACGGCGGGTGGACGGGCTCGGCCTGAGGTTCGGCGTAGGGTTCGGTTCCGTCGGAGCCGAACCGGATCAGCCTGGCCAGCCGCGTCACATAGTCGTCGGTCGCCATGTGGGGCACATTGATCCACAAATCCTTTCCCGTGCGGTTGGCCAGATCCACCATGTGCTCGAAGGCGATGCCCGTGCTTCTGTTTCCGCTTTGCCCGTCCGCCGGCGGCCGGCGATGGAGAACGCCGTGCTGGAAGATGTGGCCGGGAGGACGGCGGTCGGCCCAGTCGCGCTGGGGGCTTTGGTTTGTTTCGCCCCAGTCCATGAAGCGAAGAAAGGCGAAATCCATGTCGGCCAGCATGGCCAAATATTGCGGGTGCCAGAACGGTTCGTTCAAGGCAAGGGAGCGTTCCTGCGGAGCGGCCGGATCGGGCAGCCATACGCGCAGATCGGTCAACGGCGAATCGGGATCGAGCGCTTCGATCAGGAGATGGCCGCTGTCGCCGGCGCAAAGATACACGCGGCGGCCATTCAAGAGCAGGCCGGTTGCCGGGCCGCTGGACTCGCTTTCCAGCAGCGTGCCGCCGGCGAGTCGAATATCCGCATGGCCTTGCCACGTCACGGTCCATACGCCCTGGCCGGTGACGTTGCGCGGCATGGCTTCCGAACCGGAATGAAAAGGCCAGAGCAGGAGGCGCAGTTTCGTGTTTTCGTTCAGGTAGCGAGGCAACCCGCGTTCGTCGAACTGCGGGTTGCGAACCCCGTCCTCCCCGAACAGATAGACTTGAGAACCCCATTGACCGGAAGCGTATTCCAGCCACGCGCTCCCGGTATGCAACGTGTTGGCGAACGGCGAGAACGACCAGTAATTGAACCCGCCCAGTCCCACGCCGATCGGCGACAATTCCTCCAGCTTTTCCGACCGGGCAGCGGGGGCGCAGGCGAAGAGCAAAGAGACGAATGCGTACGCAAGTTTATTCATGAGATTCATGGCTCCCTGGTCTTTGGCGAATCGCTTCCGCCGGTTTGTCCGTCTTGTTCTTCTCCCGTCTCCCGAATCTCGCCCATCGAATCGGTCTTGGTTTCCGACGCTGCGGCGGCGTTCGGCTCGACAGCGGACGGCCCCGGGAGCCCCTCGCGTTTCGTTCGGCGCGCGATCCAGTCCGTCAGCGTTCTGGCGGCCATCGAGGAGGCGAAGGCGATGGTGCCGAGCTTGCCGCCGGCGCCGCCCATGACGGGCAAGGTAAAGACGAAGAGGAAGCCGGTGATCAGGCCGGCCAGCAGCAGATGGCGTTCGTCGGGGAGCCGTTCGCGGCTCGACATGCCCGTGAAGGAGGCGCAGATGATAACCACGGCCAGCAGCGGACCGGTTTCCGGCATGAGCCGCGGCAGGAACAGCCCGCCGAGCAGGCCGACGAGCGACGAAGCCGAAACGGGGCCGAGCTTGACCCGGACGGAAAGCGAGAAAGTCGCCACGGCGGCCAGAACGGAGTACAGGACGATCAGCGCATTGACGCGCGCGGACGGGATCGGGGCTTGCGAAAGCGGGTTGCCGGCGAGCCAGGCGGCCGCGACGCAGCCGGTGAAGGCGATCGTGCCGAGCTTGCCGCCGAACCCGTTGAAAACCGGCGCGGCCAGCAGAAAGACGCCGGCCGCCAGCAGCGCGGCCAGCAGCAGATGGGTTGCGGCATGCAGGCAATCGGGCGAGACCATGCCGACAAAGGCGCCGCAATAGGCGGCGGCCGCCTTGCGGGGCGAGATCAGCGCGCCGAGCAGGCCGACAATGCCGGCGGCGACTACGGCGCCGAGTTCGAGCGCGTTGGCCAGGAGGAAGGTGGTCATGGCGCCGGCGATCACGGCCAGCGCCGTCAGGGCCGGCGTGTCGCGGCCGCCGGCGGCCATAGGCCCGCTCCGGAACGCGCGCAGCCATTCGTTGCGGCATTGGAACAGAACGGCGGCGACCACGCCGATCAGGAGCACGCTCCACACAGGCGCATTCCGAACCGCCTGCGCCTGGGCCTGGCCCAACAGGACGGCCGTCAGGGCGACCAGCGTGCAATAGCCGAGGATGGAGAGCATCGTCAGTCCTTATTCATGGCGCAAGGCGACGATCGGATCCACGCGCGCCGCATTGGCGGCCGGGTAGAGCCCGAACACGATGCCGACAACCAGGCTGATGACCAGGGGCAGAAGTATGCCGAGCGGAGTCAGCACGGTGGGCATGCCGGAAAACCAGGTGATGGCCATGGGGGTCAGTACGCCCAGCCCGATGCCGATCATGCCGCCCAATGTGGACAGCACGACGGTTTCGATCAGGAACTGCTGGATGATTTGCCGGCGCCGGGCGCCGATGGCGCGGCGAATGCCGATTTCGCGCGTGCGCTCGGTGACGGAGGCCAGCATGATGTTCATGATGCCGATCCCGCCCACCAGCAGGCTGATGCCGGCGATGGAGCCGAGCACGATGTTGAACGTGCGCTTGGTGGCTTCGGCCTGCCGGAGCAGGGCCAGCGGCACGCCGATTTGCCAATCCTCGTTCTTGCGGAAGCGGCGCAGCATGTGCCGAATGGCATTCGCGGCAGGCTCGACATGTTCCATGTCGTCGGCCTGGGCAATGATCTGGTGCAGCTCGACCCGTTCGCGCATCATGGTTCCGGCGGAACGCCGAACGATATTGTCGCCGAAATACTGGCGCGCGACCGAGAGCGGAATGTACGCGTCCACGTCCTGGTCGGGCACGGGCATGGTTCCGGCCTGGCCGGATTCGTTGCGCACAATGCCGACCACCTCGAACACGTCGCCGCCCAGCCGGACAACCTGGCCGAGCGTGTTGCGGGTGGCCAGCAGTTTGCGGGCGCCGAATTCCGTCAGGACGGCCACGGGCCGAACCCGCGTCTCGTCTTCCGCCTGCAGAACGCGTCCGGCCAGTATTTCGCGGGGGACCAGCCGGAACCAGGCGTCCGTCGTGCCGACCACGCGCAGTTCCAGCATGCGCTCGCCGAGCCGGGCTTCCTTGCGAACGAGCTTGACGGGCGCGATCTCGCGCAGGTTCGGAATGCCTTCCCGGATGCGCTCGTAATCGTCGTAGGTCAGGCCGTAGATGCTCATGTGAACGCGGCGCCCGGCGGCGGTCTCCTCGTCCGCCGGCTTGACCGAAGAGAGAATGATGTTGCGGCTGCCCAGCTTGGCGATTTCTTCCAGCGCCTGCCGGCCGGCGCCTTCGCCGACCGAAAGCATGGCCACCACGCTGCCGACCCCGAAGACCATGCCCAGCATGGTCAGGAACGACCGCAGCTTATGCAGCCACAGGTTTTCCATGCCAAGCGCGATGTTGCGAATGAAACGCCTGTTTTTCATGCGGTCTCGATGCGGTCTATGCGACCGTCCTTCATGTGCAGGCGATGGTCCGCGTAGCACGCCACATCCGGTTCATGCGTAACCATCACGATCGTTTTCCCTTCCCGATGCAGATCGGACAGCATGCGCATGATTTGCGCGCCCGTGGCGCTGTCCAGATTGCCGGTCGGTTCGTCGGCCAGCAGCAGGGCGGGATCGTTGGCCAGCGCGCGCGCGATGGCTACACGCTGCATCTGCCCGCCCGACAGCTCCGCCGGACGGTGGTCGAGCCGATCCTCCAGGCCGACCTTGCGCGCCAGTTCGCGTCCGCGCGCGCGGCTTTTTTCGGCATCCCAGCCCAGATACTGGAGCGGAAGCTCGATATTGCGCTGCACCGAAAGCTGCGGAATCAGATTGAAGCTTTGGAAGATGAATCCTATATGGCGCAGGCGCCGTTCGCTGAGCTGGTCGTCGCTCAGCGCGCTCACGTCGCTGCCTTCGAGGCGATAGATGCCGGAAGCGAGCCGATCCAGGCAGCCGAGAATGTTCAGGAGCGTGCTTTTGCCGGACCCGCTCGATCCCATGACCGCCCAGAAGCTGCCGCGCCGGAAATCCAGAGAGACCTCGTTCAGGGCGCGAATGACCTGCCGCCCCATGGCGTAGGTCTTCACCGCCCGGTCCAAGCGCACAATGCTGTCGTTTTGCGCGGTCATTGTTTAGTGCCTTAATCCTGCGTTGCTGTCATTAATAACAAGAAGATTCGGTGGACGATTACGGGCGACGATTACGGATTACGAGTGTCAGAAGCCCGCCTGCAACGCTGTAGCACTGCGGGCAGGTCGTCCCCCGCAGTCGTCGCCGTAGTCTGTCACGTCCTGATTTCCGTTTGTCACCTCTTTGTCGCCAACAGTTGGCCGACGCGCTTTGCACAGGGCAATCGAAGCAGTTTACGGCAA
>SLKS01000173.1 GCA_007134465.1 Kiritimatiellia bacterium
ACACTTGATCGCACTCTTCACCGCCACTCTTTAGCGGTTACGCTTCATCCACCCGCTTTGTCGATCTTGCTCTTCCTTTGCGTTTTTCGTTTTCAGAAAAGGTTTTCAGCTCGAAGATTTTCAAATTTGGAACCGTTGTCCGGCGCCCACGGGCTGCTCACACCGGATAGACAACGGCGCCGTAGCCCACCACCCATTGGCCGCGGCTCTCGGGATGGTCGTCGCCGCTGTTGCGATAGCCGAGAATCAGGCCCCGTTTCGCGCCTTGCGCGGCGGCGAAACGCAGGGCGGTCTGGACCGGCGCCAGCCCGCAGCAGATTTGCTCCTCGTAGCTCCAGCGTTTCGCCAGCCCCGCTTCGTCCATGGCCGCCATTCGATCCAGGGTTTCGCTGTCGGCCCGAGCTACGCGGTCGTAGTCGGGGTCGTGCAGGAGATCCGTGCTGGCGACAACAAGCGTATTCCGTTCGGCGGCCAGCGCGATCAGAGCGTTGGCGCAATCGCAAACGGTGTCCGGTTCGCGATCGCCCATGAGCGCGACAATCAGTTTGCTGCCCGGCAGAACGGTCTGCAAAAAAGGAATCTGATTCTCTGCGGAATGCTCGTCGCCATGACGATCGGGTCCGAAAAACAGGCGAGGCGAACAATCAACAAGGCGAGCGGCGGAGTCCGGATCGAGCGCGGCGCGGCCGAGCGGCGTTTCGATGGCGCCCCCGTCCAGCAAAGCCACGCCCGGGAATGCGGCGCGATGGGAGAACCCGAGCACGACAACCGTATCGGGCGCTTGCCCTTCCGCCGCCCGGTCGCGCAGCGCGCGATAGACATGCCCGGCGACCGGACCGGAATACACATACCCGGCATGAGGCGCGATAGCGGCCGCGATGCGTCCGTCGAACGGGGAGATCCGCGCGCGCTCCAGGCAGTCTTCGATCATTGCCGCCAGCGAGCGGCGGTCGCCGGGATACCAGCGGCCCGCGCCGCGCGCCCGATGCGTTCTGTCCGCCATGCGATGCTCCTTTCCTGCCGCCGTTTTCGCCGTCAACAACGAGGCCGGAAATCATTCGTTCAAGCGAAGACGATAGAAATGCGCCGGCGCGGCCACCGCCGGCTGGTGATGCGCCACGGCCGATCCGTCGCCGAAACTGTTGGTGCTTACCGTTGTCCAATCCGTTAAATTGGTGGAATGCTGCAACAGGTACACCAGATGGCGATGTCCCTCGACACCCATCTGGAACCCGGACGGCGTGTCCGCGAGACTGCCGCCCACGAATCGCATCACGGGCAAGGCGGCGCTTTCCAAGTCTATCTTGATGTTCTGTCCGGTCTTCTCCGCCCGCATGTTGACAGGAGCCGGCAGCGCGGCGCCGGCAAAGGCCAGCGTCAACGTTCCCGACGAGCCCTCGTAGGGCACGGCATAGCCGCCCGAAGCCGAGGTTACAGCCTGCCAATGGCCGCCTACGACCGTCACGGTCACATCGGGAATGCCTTCCCCGACATCGTAGAAGCCATTGCCGTTCGCGTCATGATAGACAACCCCCACTACGCGCGGAGAAGGCGTCGAGCCGGAAAAGGCGAACTTTTGCGTTGCCATCAAGGCGTTGTAGGTCGTCCCGCCCGAGGTGAAAGGCCCTGTCGTCAGGCCGATGCCGATTTCATCGAACAGGGTGGCGCACAAGTTTTCACGATGGCCCGGACTCAGAAAGAGCGTTTCATGCAGGGCGAAGGTGTGCGCTTCGGCATCCAAGGGTCCGGTAGTGCCGCCCCAGGCGATGTTTTCGCCCCACGCCCATGCTCCCGAGAACACGTAGCCGGCCAATTGCATGCGTTGCCCGGGATTCGTTCCGTCCACGCCCGTATGCGAAAACGTGTCCGTGTCCAGCATCCACTGCGAATGAGCGCGGGCGGCGGCAATCAGCAACGGATGAAAGGCCAGCGGCGGCTTCGGTTCCTCGGATATGGTTCCGGGGTCCAACCCTTCGTTCAGATCGATCCCGAACCGGACGGCTTCCAGGGCAGGCGCGGCGCGCGCGCGATTGATCAATTCCAGCATGAGCTGCTCGATGTCCGACGGGTCTCCATGATCGAACAGCTCGGGAGACAAAGGCGACGGCGTTTCGCGAATCGGCATGGGCTGCGAACATTCGCCATGTTCGCGAAGGGAAGCGCCCAGCCCGGATGCTTCCGTTTGCGACAAGGCCGGCCGCGCCGGAATCAGAACGCACAACGCGCAGGCGCCGCAGGCGATATGGCGCAAGAAACGCGCCGCGCCGACCGCGCGTTTCCCGACCCGAGTCCGCACCCCTATTCCGGTTTCCATCCGGGACTGCGAGGCCGTGGCGAAACGGATTGTTCGGGAGACGTTCTGTCGTTTCATGGCGCACCTTTTCCGCCGGGCTTGACCGCGCCGAACCGACGTTCGCGTTTGGCGTATTCGCCCAGCGCCTTGCCGAACTCCTTCTCGTCGAAATCGGGCCAGAAAACCGGAGTGACATACAGTTCGGCATAGGAGATTTGCCAAAGGAGGAAGTTGCTCACGCGCATTTCGCCACTGGTGCGGATCAGCAGGTCGGGATCGGGCACGTCGGGCAGGTACAGATGGGCGGCCACCGTTCGTTCGTCCACCGAATCGGGGCGCAAGGTTCCGGCCGCCGCCTGACGGGCGATGGCGCGGGCGGCCCGGGCCAGTTCGCGGCGGCCGCCGTAGTTCAGGGCAAGCACAAGCTGACCGGCCTTGTTGCGACGCGTGGCCTCCGTCACGCGCTCGATCTCGTTGCGTACGTTGCGAGGGAACCGGTCGAGTTCGCCCTGGATGCGCAAGCGGATGTTCTGCTCGTGC
This sequence comes from Kiritimatiellia bacterium, assembly GCA_007134465.1. Classification (GTDB taxonomy): domain Bacteria; phylum Verrucomicrobiota; class Kiritimatiellia; order UBA8416; family SLMC01; genus SLMC01. Next base: position 2,834 of record SLKS01000173.1, read on the forward strand.
AAATCCTTTTCGTTCTGCTTGAGGAATCGCAGGAGCAAACGCATGAGTCCCTGTATTTCGGGCTTCGGCCGGACCCAGTTCTCGACGCTGAACGCGTAGAGCGTAAGGTATTCGACGCCGGCCTTCTTGCAGGCCGTAACGGTTTTGCGCACCGCTTCCGCGCCGGCCTCGTGCCCTTTCAGGCGCGGCCAACCCCGCTGTCGGGCCCAGCGTCCGTTCCCGTCCATAATAATCGCGACATGGCGCGGAACGCGTTCGGGTTTCTTCTTTCGCATGACTTTCTCCCTAGGCCCAAAACAAGCGAGTTTTTGTGCTGCGAGCACGCCAACGGCAACGCCTGCAGCACTTGAGGCGATCCGGGTGGAACGCGAAGCGCGGAATTCGCATTTTTGGATCATGCACCGCACGCGTCGCCGCATGCATCAACCGATCTTCCCTCGTTCCGGCCTATGCGTACGGCGACGCTTACGGATCATGATTCCCTCGCGCCATTTCATTCTGTCTCTTTTCGCAGCCGCCCGCCACCCGACCCCCGACGCGCCCAGCGTGTTACGCGACCGCGTCGCGCAGGACGTTGGCGACATGCGTCTGCATGGCTTCGGTCAATTCCGGGTAAATGGGCAACGCCAGCGTTTCGCGCGCGGCTCTTTCGCTTTCGGGGAAATCGCCCTCGCGGTAGCCGAGATGCCGGAAGCAGACTTGCCTGTGCAGAGGAACCGGGTAATACACCGCGGTGTCCACGCCTTCCTTGCGCAGGATTTCGGCTACGCGATCGCGATCTGGAACACGCACGACATACTGGTTGTAAATGTGGGAATTCTTCAGGCGTCGGCCCGCCCAGGCGACAGCCGGCAGAACCGCCTTGCTGCCGCGCAGCAGTTTGCGGTAGCGCTCGGCATTGCGGCGGCGGGCGGCGTGCCAATCATTCAGGCGCTCGAGCTTGACCTCGAGTATGGCGGCTTGCAAGGCGTCGAGCCGGAAATTGCCGCCGACCGTATCGTGCCAATAGCGTTGCTTCGCGCCATGATTGCGCGTATCGCGCACGCCAACGGCCAAGCCGGCATCGCCGAGCACGACCATACCGCCGTCGCCGAATCCGCCCAGGTTCTTGGACGGAAAAAAACTGAAGCAACCGGCCGCGCCCATGGATCCGGCTCGGCGGGTGGCGCCCTGAAGGCGGTATTCGGCCCCGATCGCCTGGGCGGCGTCTTCGATCACAGTCAGCTTGAACTCGCGCGCCAGGCGCAGAAGCGGCTCCATGTCGCAGCACTGGCCGAAGAGATGGACGGGCATCAGAACCTTGAAGCGCAGCTTGCGAAAACGTTTCGGAGGATTGCGCAGAACTTCGCGGCAGCGCGCAGACGAGATGTTGAACGTATCGGGCTCGATATCGGCAAAGACCGGCGTGGCGCCGGTACGCGCGATGGAGCCGGCCGTGGCGAAGAAGGTATAAGGGGTGGTCAGCACGGCATCGCCTGGTCCCACACCCAGCGCCATGAGCGAGGCCAGCAGCGCGTCGGTGCCCGAGGACACGCCCACGGCATGCGGCACGCGACAGTAGCGGGCGATCTTCCGCTCCAGCGCCTCGACTCGCGGTCCGCCAATGAAGCCCTGACTGTCGCATACCTCGTCCATGACCGCGCGAATCCGCTTCCGCAACGGCCCGTACTGCGCTTTCAGATCCAATAATGGAACTCTCATTGTCGTTTCCTTTCGTTAATCGCAGTCTCCCAGCGCCCGTTCGCGTTCCACGCAACTGGGGCAGGCGCCGCAGGGTTGGTTTTCGCCGCGATAGCAGCTCCAGGTTCGGTCATAGTCCACGCCCAGCGTCCGGCCGATGCGTACAACGTCCCTTTTTGTCATGGTCGAAAACGGCGCATGCACGGTTACCGGCCGGCGCCGGTTCAGCGCCAGCACGGCATTGATCCGTTCCGCAAACGTTTGCGTACAGTCCCAGTATCCGTACTCGTCCTGCGCTTGCGCGCCGTAAAAGACATCGGCAATGCCTTGGGCCTCGGCATAGGCGGCGGCGAGCGTCAGAAACATCATGTTGCGGTTCGGCACATAGGTGATCGGCTGGTCCCGCTCGTCGGTCGGAATGGCCGCCAGATCCGGAACGGCCGTGGCGGGATTGGTCAGCGCCGAGGCGGCGGCAACTCCGTCCGGCATGGCCAAGGTCCATTCCGCCAGCCGCGTGCCGCCGACGGCCTGCGCCTGCCAACGGGCCATGGCCAGTTCCCGCGCATGCTTCTGACCGTAGAGAAAGGTCAGCGCATGAATGTCGGCCACGCCCAGCGTCTGCCGGACATGAAAGAGCAACGTTGTCGAATCCATGCCTCCCGAAAGCAATACGACAGCTCGTTCCATGAAGACAGCCTTAATGCGGGTTGCGCCCGCTGCCCTGATCAAACACTTCCGATTCCCGGCGGCGCGACGCATCCGCATCGTATCGCACGCGCCATAACGCGTATCGTTCCGAAAAAGATTCTATCGCATACCCAACTGGCGGTGCCACTGGAGCTGCAAGCGCGCGGGAACCCGGTCCCGCAACATCCAGTTCGCCAGAACGCGGGCGTCCAGCGCCGAATGGACGGGGCTGAACAGTACCGCATGGCACAGAGAAGTCAAGCGACGCTTTTCGACGAATTCCAAAGCCCATCGGTAGTCGGTCTCGTCGGCAAGCACGAACTTCACCTCGTCGCAGGGCCGCAAACGGCCCAGGTTGGCCATGGCGAAGGATTCGCCTTCTCCGCTGCCGGGACATTTCACGTCCATGACGGCGATCGCGCCTTCGGGCACAAGCGAGAGGTCGCAGCTCCCGTTGGTTTCGACGAGCAGCGTCTTGCCGGTCTCGTCCTTCACCGCTCGCGCCAGCGCGGGAAAACCTGGCTGGAGCAAGGGTTCGCCGCCTGTGATCTCGCATAGCGGCGCGCGATCGGAGCGAACACGCGCGACCAGCTCGGCGACCGGCGTTTCCCGGCCCGGCGCACGGGCATAGGCCGTGTCGCAATAGCGGCAATGAAGGTTGCAGCCGGCCAGTCGGATGAAAAAGCATGGCAGGCCCGCATAGGACGACTCGCCCTGCAAGGACACAAACGTTTCACATACGTTGACCGTATTCATACGCCGCCGTAAAACTACTTCACCCAACGCCTGTCGGCAACAGAAAAAGGCTTGCCATTGACACGAAATGCGGTAGATTGACGCCCTGTTGCCTTGTCGGTCGCATGGGCATTCGCAAGGCTTGACTGCGCTCGCAATCCAACAAAGGAGAAACGTCATGAAGGACACCCTCTCGCTGCGCAACCGGAAAAGTGGCGAATGCCGTTCGCTGGCGGGCGTCCTGACGGCGCTATGCTTCCTGATGGCCTGCTCCGCGCGCGCCGACGTTCGTTCGATATCAAGAACCTTGTCGGCACGGGCGAGCGCGCTTGCCGAAAACCGGCTGGAGATCGGGGTTCGGGCCTCTTATTTTCATCTGCTTGAAAAAACCCGACGGGAATACGACGACCAAGGTCGGTTTACCGGAGGATTTCTGGGCAGCATTGACACGCTGAGCGAAAAGCAGGACCCAAGGCCCATGCCGTTCGCGCGCGTTCTGTTCAACGATTGGTCCGGCATGCAGATCGGATACGCATCTCTCGGCGCCAAAACATCCACCTTCTGGGACGGACACAGCGACGGCACGATCGAGTTGCGCGGGCCTGCGTTCGAACTGTTCGCGCGCGCGCGGCTGGCGCACGGGTTTTCGCCCTACGCATTTTTCGGCATCGCTCCGCTGCGGGCCAACTTCAAGCACGACGATCTCTGGCACAACGGTTTCTCGCCCGGGAATCGGGAAGCCTACGACGCCTGGGTCGCGGCGGGAAAACCGAAATGGCCCAACGGCGGATATCGGCGAACCATCGCCCTCAAGGACACAATCGGCTGGACGCTGGCGGCCGGCTGCGCCTATGCCTTGCCCCGCCGCTGGAGCGCGCAGCTCGACTATCGCTACATGGCCGCGGACGTCAAGGCGAACTACTCGCTTTCCTGGCACGGCCGAAACCGCCAGAACCGGGGAAACTACACCTTCCCCATGAGCCATCACGGGGTTTCGCTGGGCGTCGGCTACGCGTTCTAGCCCCAAAACAAGCGAGTTTTTCTGCTACGAGCACGCCAACGCCTGGGGCACTTGAGGCGGGGCGCGCATTTCACCCATATTTCAATATGCGAGAATCGCGCGCCCCGCCTCAAGCACCCCATCCGCAGACGTTTGCGCACTCTCGCGACGAAACCCTCGCTTATTCCAGGCCTAGTCTCCCTGTTTTCGGCGCAGAATGGCGGCGCGCGCCTTCAGCGTCAGCAGGCGATGTCCGATGCTTTCCGTCCAGTTGAGACTGTTTTGCAGCACGACCACCGCCGTTCTGTTCGATCGGTCCATGCCGATATAGGCGCTGTATCCGCCGGTAAATCCGATCAGATAGGTGATTTCATGGCCGTCAAAACGGTCAACGGCCCACGCCAGCGCCCGCTTTTGTTCAGAGCATACCGGTTGTTCGGCCAGCGTATCCCGCAACGCGCGATGCAATGGCCGGGGCGGGTCCGGCGGCTGCAGATGCGCGCGGGCGAACTTCAGCAAACCATGGGCCGTGGAGTACAGACCCGCCGAGCCGAGCATAAGGGCGGGATAGTCCCAGCGGGGAACGGGTTTGTCGAGCCGATGGCGAAAAGCGTGTCGCCGTCCGGAGGATGCCGGTCCTGCGGACCGGCAACGCCAAACCCGACACAAGTTGCGGCGCCGTCCGGCAGCAGTACGCCAACCACCAGCCCCGGCGTGCGCCGTTCCTCGACGAGGGGTCGGGCCAGCGTCTCGATTTCCGTTCGCAGATCGCCGGTGCGCGCGTAGCGCATGGCGGCGGATTCCTGGATGTCGCGCTCCAGCCGGGAGAATGTGCCGCAGCCGGCTATCCACCACGGGAGAAAAAAAAGCGCCGCCAGCGCCCGGGAAAAACCGCGCCGTGCGCATGACGATGACCGTCGCGTTCTTCGTCTCTTCACGATTCTGTCTTCAATGATTCTGTCATAGTCCGCTACCGGTCAGTGCGCGCAGCGTTTGCTCGGCGCAGCGTTCCCAGGTGAACAGCCGGGCGCGTTCCAAACATCGGCGCGCGAGTTCCGCGCGCAGAGCCGCGTCGGAACAGACGCGTTC
>SLKS01000337.1 GCA_007134465.1 Kiritimatiellia bacterium
ACGCGGTGATCGGGCAGGCGATGGAATACGAGTACGTGCTGTACAAGCCGCCGGAGCTGTGGCCGGACCTGAACTACTCGCTGGGCGGGCGCGGGTTCAAGGCGCTGCTGCGCGCCTGCGGCCAGATGCGGGCGGCCGTCGAGCGCTTGGACATCCCGACGGACCTGTCCGACGAGCATTTCCTGATGCTGCGCGCCTGCGGATATGAAGGGGCGGACGGCGCGCGCGCGTTCAAGGACGAGACCCTGGCCGACATCGTCTCCTGCGACTACCGCCGCCTCGCACGGCTCGGCGACCTGACCAACGCCTACAGCATGGTCCTCGCGCGCCAGCCGGTGTGGGGCGCCGTGCGCGAACCTGCCGCGCCGCCTGTCGCAACGCCTGCCCCGGTCCCAGCCGCCGACTGGCGGTTGCGAACGGCATGAATTCAGCCTGGAAAGAGCAGATAACCGCAAAGAACGCAGAGAACACAAAGACAAAGAACAGCTTGCAAAGATACGCCCCGACACCGGATGGGTGTGGCTGCGAAACTGCACGGCTGTCTTTCTTTGCGATCATGGACGGCAAACGATAGAACAACGTAAAATTCCGATAGGGAGGCAGAGCCATGAAAGCAGAAAAGCGAGCGGAACGGGTACCGGTCACGCACGAGCGTTTCGGAAGGGGACTGGCGGGTTTGACGGTCATGGCGACTGTCCTTTTGGGCTATGCGCACAGCCCGTACTGGCTGCTGGCGGCGCTGGGCGTTGCCATGAATCTGGCGCTGTCCGCGCTAACCGACCGTTGCGCGGTCAAGAACCTCCTGATTCGTCTGGGCCTGCCGGGCGAGCGCGACCTCGGCCGGGCCGAGGCCTTGGGCGTGGAACCGACCGCCTCGAACGCTCTGCTCTCGAAACTGCCTTCGATAGGCGACGAGCCAGAACGCGGCTCCGTCCAATCCCGTCATCCTGCGCCCTGCGCCTTCGGCAAGCTTGCTTGAGTGAATGTTCTTCGTTCATTGTTCGTTGTTGATCGCCTTCCCGTGTACTCGACCCCGGCGGCCTTGCGTCGCCGGTGAGCGAGATGGCGGATCCAATGTGCGTCTGGCGGTTCCGCCATCGCTTGTCGAGAACTCGGCGTACACTCCGCCGAAGTTTTCTCATGCGTACTCGTACACGTACTCTCCTGTCTCTTATCCCCGCTTTCTCGCCCGGATTACGGAGATTCGCGTGCAGTAGGTGTACGAGTTCGTATTCCTTCGGTTTTGACCGGCTTTTTGCCATCCGACCCTTTTCGGGTGCCGTATAGATAAGGCCTTCCCAAAAAAACATTTCTTTTTTTTCGGGACTATTGGGCGCTGGCGGCGGATTACAGGGGAAAGGGCGTTTATCGCCTTGCATCGTTTCGTCATTTGGCTATTTCATTGTTGCCGTTGACTGGGCAACGGATGCCAGGGCAGAGAGCATGATGAACGAGACAGCCGACAACCCGCGTCACGACGAATTTCTGCGCCTGTACGCCAAGGCGCAGTCCGTGCTGCGCTGCTACGTGTACGGGCACATGCCGGATTCGCATCGGGCGGAAGACGTTTTGCAGGAAACCGCACTGGTTCTCTGGAGAAAGTTCGAGACGTTTCGGCCCGAATCGAGCTTTTCGGCCTGGGCGATCGGCATCGCTCGCAATCTGATCCGCAACGAACGGCGCAAGGCGGCCCGCTCGAAAGAGGTTCTGACGGACGACATGGAAACGCAGTTCGAGGCCGCCGTGCTGGAAACCGTGCCGGAAACGGACGAACGCCGGGCTTTTCTGGACCCTTGCCTGAAACGGCTGCCGCGCCGTGCCTTCGATGCGGTGCGCATGAACTATTTCATGAAGATCACCGTGGAACGCATTGCGAAAACGCAAGGCAGCACGGCCAACGCCGTCCGCAATCTGCTGTATAGAACCCGCTTGATCCTTTCCGAATGCATGGAAGAAGCGGCGCGGCTAAGCGGAGAAGCGACATGAACGGCCCCGAATCGCGGAAACATGCGGGCGACCTGGTTCAGGCCTATCTGGACGGCAGCCTGAGCGAGCGCGAGGCGCGCGCGTTGCGTAATTGGCTGCGCGACAATCCTGAACGCATGCGCGCGTTCGCGCGGCAGGCGCATGTGCATGCCATGCTGTGCGAACGCGCGCTCGGCATGAACGCGAACCGGGACGAACGGCGCAACACGCGGCAACGGAAGAGTATCCGCTTTGTCTGGCCGCTCGCGCTTGCCGCCAGCCTGCTTGCGGCGGCAGGCGTGTTTTGGTTCGCAGCCGGGCCCGGCCGGCCGGTTCCGCCTGTGGCCGCTTTGGTTCTGACGGAACTGTCGGGCGAGATCGAGCTGCTGCGCCGCGACGGCCAAACGCTCGCGGGCCATATCGGCATGGCGGTCGGGCCGGGCGACGAGGTGCGAACGGGCGCGCGCGCGCAGGCCACGCTGAGCGCGCCCGACACGGCCGACCTCATTCGCCTGGATGCGCTTGCGAGTCTGACCATGACCCAAGAGCCGCACAGCTACTTCCTGGCGGCCGGCCGCCTGAACGTGTCCGTGCCCAGCCTGGCCGGCCGAGTCGTTGTCTTCGAAACCGCCAACGCCCGCGCGACCGTAACGGGCACGCGATTCGAGCTGGTCGCGGCGCCGAACCTGACGCGCGCGACCGTGAACGAAGGATTCGTGACCTTGCGCGATCTTGACCGGGACGTGTTCGTCGAGGTCGGCGCCGGCCAGACTTCGGTCGTTGCGCCATGGGCGCCGCCCGCGTCCCGCTCCATCCCTCTGGCCGAAGGCTTGCTGGCGCTCTATCTCTTCAACGAGGGAAGCGGAACGGTCGTTCACGACGTGTCGGGGCTCGGCACGCCCATGGATTTGACCATCGCACGCCCGGACAAGACCGAATGGCTGCCGGACGGCCTGAGAATTCTCGGCGAAGCCCGCCTGGCCAGCCGCCCGTCGCCCGATCTGAGCGCCGCTTTCCGGGAAAACAACGGATTTTCCGTGGACATGGCCTATCGGCCTATTGGATTGCCCCATGCGGAAAAGAAGAACCTTTTGTTTATGGCGGCGCCCGTGAATGGCATCTCGGCCTTTTGGATACATCATCAATGGTGGCCTTCGTCCGATGCCAACAGCGAGGGCGATTATTCATCGACGGTTTCGGCGCGCGCTGCCTACGTCATGGAACGAGAAGAAACGCAGTTCGTTTTCAGAACGCATGTCCATGGAATGCCTTCTCAAGTTGACTTCTATCGAGCGCACCCGAAAGGCATTCGCAACGCGACAGTGGATCGCATAGCCGTTGCGCCAACGTTGGAAGCAGAGGATCGCAAGGTGAACCGGGCGCCTTGGCATGGCGACCTTGAATTTCTGGCCGTGTACGGGCGGCCATTAAGCGATGCGGAAATCGGCGAGCTGGCGGCCGAAAGTCTGTCCGGACAAAGAGCCGTCGCGCCATCCGACTATGTTTGGGATTTCAAGGAGCCGCCGGATCCGGACACCTTCAAGGTGCATCTGGGCGAATGGCGTCACATTGCGGATGCGCAATGCATGGAAACCAGCGCCGGTCCCTGGTGGGCGCTGATCAACGTGCCGCTTCCCGACTTGCCCGTTGTCGTGGAGACGGAAGTGTCGGTGGCCATTGACAAAACGACCGGCACAGGAACGCGCCTTATTCTCGGAAACATTCTCTTCGATCGCGGCCGGGAAATGATCATCATGGACATGAGAAACCCGAAAGCGTTTCCCGATGTCAGGTTTTCCGCCCGCTCGCCGTGGAGCCGGCCCGTTACCAGCCACGCCTATGCGACCGAATCCGCCATCATACGGGGTCTGGGCGATCATCTGGGCAATGTCGTGTTTTACGACGAAACCGTTCGCGACTCGCGGCTGGTTTTTTGCCTGACAGCGCCCGGAAACGCCCCGCTCCGCATTCATCGTCTCGCCATTCGCTCCGTCCCGCCGGAAGCTGTGCCCGACATTGCCGTGTTCCGGGCCGCGTTGGATTCGATCCCGAAAGAGGAACGCCTCGAGGGAAAATGGCTCGAACGGCCCGATCCCCGGCCGGGCGAAACGGGCTCCGTCCATTGGTCGTTCGACAGTCGGCCCTTCAAGCTGACGCCCTTCGAATACTGACAATTTCCCGCTTGCCAACAGACCGTTTTTTTGGCATAAATGCCCCGTGTTCAATTAACCCGTAAAAGGAGCTTTTCTATGCCAGCGCAAGTGAACAAGGAAAATTGCACGGGATGCGGCGTGTGCGTGGACGAATGCCCGGTGGAAGCGATCAAGATCGAAAACGACGTGGCGGTCGTGGACGCCGACACCTGCACCGATTGCGGGCAGTGCGTGGACGTCTGCCCTAGCGAAGCGATTACGCTCTGACGGCGAGACTGCGTGACGTAATGATGGAAAGCCCCTCCAGCATATCCGGAGGGGCTTTCCGTTTTAACCTGGAAAGAGCCGTTGAACTGCTCCTTTCAGGGTTAAAGGTTTCAAGGCCCTTCCGGGTTTTGCGTGGGATTAATTGCTGTGTGCGTATAGCCTGCAACCGTTGCCAGGCAAGTTATTTGCGGTTTAGGCCTCGAACGTGTGGCGTTTTCGGGGAGGGCCGACGGGCGGCCATACGGCAGCGCTCGCTGCGTTATGCGGGGATGTCGCATACCAAGAGTATAGCGACAACCCCGCACGCCTTGCGATCGCAACCGTCTGACCACCCGTCGTCCCTCAATCCCCGAATCCGCCACGGGGCGCCAGCTGCATCGCCCTGCGGGACGAATGCAGCAGTTTTTCAAAGGAAACTATTCCTTTCTTGCAAAAAGACAATTAGAAAACCCACGCTAAAGTCGGAAGCACCTCATGTGTCCCGCCTTCGGGCAAGCGCTTCGCCGAGACAAGCCGATCTTCGTGCGAGCGTGTGTCGGGTTTGATCGTTGTCGCGATCATTGTCCCGATCTTCGTCGGCCCTCATCGTTGTCCCGATCCTTGTCTTGATCGTCCCCGACAATGATCGGGACGATGATCGAGACGAAGAAACGACAAAGATTACGACAAAGCTCGCGACAAAGATTGCAGGCCGACAATAATCGGGGCAAGGATATGGACAAAGATTTTGCCGATCTCCGCCCTCCGGGTTGCGGGCGCAGCCCGCCTTAAATGCCTTTTACGAATCGGTACGGATTTGGCCGGCGCGTGCCATGGCCAGGGCTTCCACGCGCTGGATTTCGGCGAAGCCCTGGGAGCTGACCGGATTGAGTCCATCGCTGGCCGCTTCCATGGAGCTGTCGGCCTCGTTGTAGATGGAGCCCGGGCAATCGCGCAGGCTCAGGAACAGAATGTTGCCGCGATACAGGCCGACGGTGACGGAGCCGGAGGCATGGCGGGCGAGGCTGCCGATCGCCGCGAGCGCGGCAGTGGCGACCGGATCGAAATAGCGTCCGTCGTACACCTGGTCGGCGATCAGGCCGGAGAGCGCGGCGAACAGCTTGGTTGCGCGCCGGTCGAGCGTGGCCTGGTAGACGAAGCGCAGGCATGTGCCGAGCAGTTCCATGCCCGGCGCCTCGTACACGCCGCGGCTTTTGGCGCCGACGATGCGGTTTTCCAGGGCATGCTTGATGCCGATGCCGTTGCGGCCGCCGATCGCGTTGGCCGCGACCATGGCCTGGAACGGGGAAACGGGTTTGCCGTTGACGGCGACGGCGCGGCCGTGCTTGAAGCGGACCGTGAATTCCTCGGTTTTGTCCGGTGCCTCCTGCGGCCACACGCCCATTTTCGGCTGCACGATGGTGCAGGGCGTCAGCAGGCTTTCCAAATCTTCGGCTTCGTGCGACAGCCCGGCAAGGTTGGCGTCGGTCGAGTAGCGTTTGCCGCCTCCGGCGGAGGCTTCCAGGCCGCATTGGCTCAGGAACTCGGCCATTTGCTTGCGGCCGGGGAATTCGTTCAGCAGCGCGGGATCGCGCCAGGGCGCGTACACTTTCATGTCGGGCGCCAGCACATTCGTGTAGCGTTCGAAGCGCATTTGGTCGTTGCCGCGTCCCGTGGCGCCGTGCGCGAGCACGGTGCAGCCGCGCTTCTTCATTTCCGGGATCAGACCGCGCACGGTAACGGCGCGCGCGATGCCGGTCGTGTTCCAGTATCCGCCGTCGTACATGGCCTGGGCCGCGATCATCTCGAAGCAGGCCTCGGCCATGGCGTCCTTGAGATCCACAATGAACGTTTCCACGCCGCACGGCGCCATCTTTTTCGCCACGTCGGCGATGTCTGTTTCATCGGGCTGGGCGAGATCGGCGGTGAAACAGATCACATCCGCGCCGCTGTCGCGCAGTTTGCGCGCCAAGGTTCGGCTGTCCAGACCTCCGGACACGCACAGTCCGACCTTTTCGTTTTTCAGTTCGCCGATGTTCATGCATCCTCCTGTTGTCCGACGGCCATTTCCCGAATAGCGCATGAACAAAGCATGCGCGCGCGAAAAAGTCAACATAAACGGGAAGACGGGAGTGGGACTGAGTTAACGATGTCTTCGCGCTTCGGGGGAGGGGAGGGCGCGTGCGCCGCTCTATTCCCGGGCATAATCTTGCGTTCCCGCGACGCCCGCCTTCGCCGCAAGGGCTTCCGCTTTTGCCATTCGGGCTACGGCGGGCAAGCAAGGTCGCGGGGGACGGCCTGGAAGGGTTGCGAGGGGAGGGGCTGGCAAGGTTGCGGGGAGGTCGCGGGGGACGGCCTGGAAGGGCATGACTCGTTTTCACCCACATTCATTCGACCGCGAGGTCGGCGCTGGCGGCGTGGCTGTTGAATTCGGGCGCGTAGAGACACTGGACGCGGGCCAGTCCGCTCGGATAGCGGCCGCGATGCTGTACGCGCACCGATGTCTCGAAAACGTACGTGCCTTTCGGCAGATATCCAATAAAGAAGTGGGTGGCGGTGTCGCGCACGGTCTCGTAATAGCTCAGCCCGTCCCGATAGCGATGTCCCGACAGGACACGCGTCGGTTCCGTGCCGCTGCCGCGTTCGTCCTTGAGATGCACGTATTCCATGTCGCGGTCGGTGCGCAGCACGATGCGCGAGACCAGCTCGTCGCCCACGGCCAGCGGTCCGTTCACCGGCTGCAATTCGGGGCCGCGCGGCGTGTCGCGGTTGACGTACAGCGCGCGTTCGAGACGCAAGGGCGTGCCGTCGTGCGGCGCGACCTTGGCGATGTCTTCGAGATATTGCCAGTGCAGGCTGCCCCAGGCGACGCCGTCGTCGCGCTTGCGTAACGCGATCCTGCCCAGTTCCGGCGCGATTTCCGGCCCGACAAACCGCTTCTCGAAGAAGCCTGTCCCGGCCTCGGTCTTGTCCGGCACGATCTTGCGGCCGCCCAGCTCGACTTCGACGAGCGCGTCGGAGGCGAGCCGATCGGCGCCACGCATGAGCAGTGCGTACACGGCGTCGGCCGTGGCCCGGCTTGCGCGCCAATGCCGCGTCTGCTTCTGCTTGAGCAGCCAGGTCTGGCAGGCTTCGACCGCCTCGGCATCGCCGGCGACTTCGTCGAACGCTTCGATCATCATGGCCTGCGTTTCGATCGGGGCGCGATACCACCACCAGGAGCGTTCGCTGTCGCGCCAGTACATGCCCAGTTCATTGTCGGTCACGGCCCGTTCGCGCAGCGAACGCAGGATCGCGCCGGCCGCCTCGCGCTCGCCGTGCCGGTGCAGGGCCAGGGCCAGATGCGCCTGTGACTGGCGATGGCCCAGCGTCAGCCAATGCTCGCGGGCTTGGCCAAGAAAATAGCCGTGCGCCTCGCGCCGGTCGGCCGGCAGCGGCAGGTCCTTCAGGAAGAAGCTGCGCGCGTACAGATACAGCGCCAGCGTCGGGCTCAGATTCGGATCGGCCAGCCGTTCGTCTTCGACGATCCGGCGATACCGTTCGTCCATCCAGTTGTCCAGCCAGGGAATCGCGCGCAACGCGGCGCTCGGGTCCGCTTGCGCGCCC
>SLKS01000300.1 GCA_007134465.1 Kiritimatiellia bacterium
CAAAGACACGAAAATCGGACCAGGCGAAATCTGGGGCGGCGTGCCCGCCCGCCCGCTGAAAGCCGCGAAACCGAAATCGGGATGGGCGGACGAGATGGCGCCGGTTCCCGACGCGCGCCCGGCGCCGGCGTTCTCGCCTCGCCCACTCGCCGCCGATTTTTCGTGAGCGCTTGCGGCAATCGGACCGAGCCAACAGTGGGAAACACCGGATTCACCACGGAGAGGAAGTTGAAAGCCTTTTTCAAAAAGACACACGTTTTTGCGTGTATAATTTCCAGAGGATGAAACTACGAAACACCCGCCTTCGTCTGCGAGCTACGGCGAGGCGCGCGCGAAAATCGCGAAAGGCACACATAACAGAACTTTTCGCGCTTGCCTCGCCGTAGGCTTTGCGAAGGCGGGTCTTTCGCGCCTTTCGTAGTTGCAAAAAAAAATTGGGTTGCGGGCGAAGCCCGCCTTGGGGATGACTCTCCGTGCCTCCGTGGTGCGGAAATCCCGAAAGGAGCGAATGCATGAGAATACTCGCCCTGTGCAATGCGCTGGCGCTGGCGCACGTGTCGCGTCCGCTGGAAATCGCCAAGATTCTGAGACGGCGCGGACACGAGATCGTCTTCGCCGGCCACGGCAAGTATCTGGCGGCGGCCCGCGACGCCGGCTTCGCCACGCGCGAGCTGCCCTACGTTTCCGCCGAGCGCGTGGTCGAGGCCGTACGTTCGCAGCGCATGGGCGCGCTGTTTCCCGCCGAAGAGGCGGACGGCTATGTCGAAGCCGATCTGGCGCTGTGCCGCGAGCTGGAGCCCGACCTGATCCTGATGGACAACCGCCTCTCCGCCGTCGTCTCGGCGGACCTGGCTGGCATCCCGCGCGTTTCGATCATGAACGTGCACATGAGTTCCTGGCGCCGGATTCCGTTCGTCAGCCTGCGCAACAGGCTGAAGCGCGCACATGACTCCGGCCTGGGCGAGCGCCTGCTGCGGGGCGCCGACTGGCTCGAGAACCGCATCGAGGCGGTCTTTTACGATCAAGTCATGGTCGGGGGGTTCAACCGGGTGCGGCGGCGGCGCGGGCTGAAGCCGATCCGGGGCGGCCATTTCGAGGAAAGCGCGCTGACCTTGTTCCCCGACGTGCCGGAATTCAACCCCGTCCGGCGGCTGCCCGCCCATGCGCGCTACGTGGGGCCGCTGACTTGGCATAACGACTTGCCGGCGCCCCGCTGCATGCGCGAAGGCCAGCTCGATCCCGACCGACCCTGCGTCTATCTGACCATCGGCAGCGAAGGGCTGCGCGAGCTGCTGGCCGACGCCGGGCAGTTGGCGGATTCCTCGGTGCAGATTGTCGCGGCGACCGGCGCGGATCCGGCCGTGCGCGCGATGTCGTTGCCCGCCAACGTGTTCGTCGAGGAGTTCGTGAACACGGACCTTCTGTACGGAACGCTGGAAAACGGACGGCCCCGAGTGAACGCGATCGTATGCCATGGCGGGAACGGCACGGTTTATCAGGCCTTGGCGGCGGGCGTGCCGATCGTGGGCCTGGCCACGCACGAGGAGCAGCATTACGGGCTGAAGCGGGTCGAACAGCTCGGGCTGGGCATCGCGTTCGGGCGGAAAGTGTTCCGAAGAGGCGGCGTTGCCTCCGTGCGCAAAGCGCTGGTCGAAGTGTTGCGCAATCCGCGCTATCGCCAGAACGCCACGCGCTTCGCCGAAACGATGGCTCGCTGCGCGGGGGGAGCGGAGAAAGCCGCCGAGCTCATCGAGCGGCATCCGGCATGTCATGCCGAGCAAGGTCAACGGATCCAAATCGGCAAGAAGGTCATGGCAACGATGTAATTCGCCTGCGCATGTCACGATTGCAGCGGAAACGACAACGTATGGCAGGCGCATCTGCGGGCTATAGCCGGCGGGTTGCGCGCAGATGCCGTTATAACGTTTGCAGGCGTCACTTTTGGCTTGTTTCGCCATCGAATGTTTATCATTCTTCTTCTATGAGAATCCCTATGCATGTGAACTCGGCACGATACCGGCGCCTGCCATGAGCGTCCGGGTTTTGCCATGGTTCTTTCCGGCATCGGCGGCGGCGGGCATGGGCCGCCGCCACCCGCATTCTTTGCTCCGCGTCGCGCTGTTCGGTTTTCTGATCGTGTCCGGACTGGCGCAGGGCGAGGCCGACGTAGCCGCGCTGGCCGGCGGCCAGGTCCGGCAAACGCTGACGCTGCGGGAATGCGAAGCGCTCGCGCTGGCGCGCCATGCCGCCGCGATCAACGCGCGTCGCGAAACGGTTGCCGCCGACCATCGCATCGAGCAGGCGCGGGCCGGAACGCTGCCGCGCGTGGGGGTGACCGCTTCCTACGTGCGGCAGGACGAGACGGTCGTCATGGAAATGGGCGGCATGGAATTGGAAATGGGGGTATTGAACCAGTACATGATCGGCGCCGAGATCGCGCAAACGATCTATGCGGGCGGTCGGATCGAGGCGGCCGTGCGCGCGGCGCAGTCGGGTCGCGCGCATGCCGACTGGCAACGGCGCGATGTGGAAGCGCAACTGATTCGCGATGTGCGCCTGGCCTTCTATCGCGTGCGGCTGGCGGAAGAGGCGCTGCGAGTGCGCGAGGAATCCGTGCGCCATTTGACCGCGCTGGTCGAGCAGACCCGTTTGCAGCGGCAGGGCCGCATCGTGTCGGACTACGACGTGCTGGCCGCGCAAACGCGGCTGGCCAACGAACGCACGCAGGAGACCGATGCCCGCCATGCGCGCGATCTGGCCCGGCTCGATCTGTTGAGTCTGCTGAGCATGGACGAAGACGCCCCTGTCGTTTTCGCGGGCGCGCCTGTTCGCGAACCGACCCCGCCGGACGCGAACCGGCTGCGCGCGCGGGCGCTGGCTTCGCATCCGGCCTTGAAGATGGCGGCGGCGCGAAGCCGGATCAGTCGCGAAGAGATCGAGATCGCGCGCGCCGACGGCCGGCCGGCCGTTCATGTGTTCGCCGCCATGCACGCGGGCAATACGGACGGCGTGCTGGCGCTCGAGGACCGTTGGGATACGGGCTGGCAAGCCGGCGTTCGGCTGGCCTGGAATCTATGGGACGGCCGCCTGACGAGTCATGCGGTGGCGGAGCGGACGATCGCCGCGCAACAGCGCGAACGGGAACAGCAGGATGTGCGCCGCCACATCCTGCTCGATGTGCGGCGCGCATGGATGGCCGCGCGCGGCGCCGAGGAGGCCATGGCGGCCGCGGAAGCGGCCGTCGCGCTGGCCAAGCGCACGCTGACGATCTCGCGAACGCGGCATGAAAGCGGGCAGGCAACCCTGCTGGATTTCACGGAAGCGAATCTGGCGCTGAGCACGGCTCGGCTCGACCGGGCGCAGGCCCTGTTTCGCCATGCCGAAGCCATGGCCCGTCTGCGCTACGCTTGCGGGACGGAGAACCTGGAACCATGAACGATTCGACGATGCCGCCCAAGGCTCTGGCCAGCCGGGCGCGCGCCAATCTGAACCTTCGAAAGCCTGCCGCCTGCGACTCGGGAACAGGCGAACCGAAGCCGATTCCGGCTGTGCCGACACCGGCTATGGCGACATCAACGGTGACGCCGCAGCCAAGGAAAGAGGAGGGCAAGCCCATCAAGAGCCGACGAAAAAAAGGCCGCGTCGTGTCCGGCCTGTTTCTGTGGGGACTGGTCCTGGCCGCCTTGGGCGGCGTTGTCTTTCTGGCCACGCGCGAAAAAACCGACGATACGCCTGCCGCGACGCCGGCCCGGCCGGTGGCGGTCCGATTGGCGCCGGTAACGGCTCGTTCGGTGGCCGACCGCATCGCGATTCCCGCCCGCGTCGAGCCGTGGCGCGAAGCGACCGTGGCCGCGCGACAGGCCGGGACGGTGGTGGAGAAACGGGTCGAACCGGGCGATACGGTCGCTCAAGGCGCGCTGCTGCTGCAATTGGACGATCAAGCCTGGCGGGCGGCGGCGAAACAGGCGGTGATCGAAGCGATCCATGCCCGTCGCGAGCTGACCCGCTGGCGAGCCTTGCACCCGACCGGCGCCGTGGCCGACAACGCGTTCGAGCAGGTGCATCGCCAGGCGATGCTGGCCTCCAACGCTTTGGAACAGGCGGAAATCCAGGTGGAACGCTGCCGGGTCCTTGCGCCGTTCGACGGCCGCATCGAGGCTTGCCATGTCGAAGTCGGCGAATTCGCGCATGTCGGCCAGCCGCTGGTCCGCCTGGTGGATACCCAATCGCTCAAGGCGCGGGCGGATGTGGCCGAGCGGGACATTGCCACGCTACGTCCGGGCATGCCGGTTCCGATCGAGCTGACGGCGCTGCCGGGCGTTACGGTCACGGGCACGGTTTCGTTCGTGGCGCAAACAGCGCATCCGGCCAGCCGCACCTACGCCCTCGAGATGCGCATCGAGCCGGCGCCGACGGAGGCGCGCCCCGGCATGATCGCCCGTGCGCATATCGAACGCGGCGTTATCGAAAACGCAGTGATCGTTCCGCTTTCGGCGTTGCTTTCGCGACAGGGCGAAACCATCGCCTTCACGGTGGCCAACGGCCTGGCCGAACAGCGCGTCGTGCGCATCGGCCGCCATCTGGGCGCCGAGGTTGTCGTGGAGTCCGGCTTGCGGCCGGGCGATCTACTGGTTCTGGAGGGGCAACGCATGCTGCGCGACGGCACGCCGGTCGAACCGGTCGAACCGGTCGCCGCGCCCGCTCCCGACAGTGGCCTGCAACGGTTGTCGCCATGATCGTCTCCGACTATGCCATACGCTTCCGGGCCGCCGTGCTGCTGTTCGTCGCCATTCTGGCCGGCATGGGCCTGTACGGCTACATGAGCCTGCCGCGCGAGGAAAACCCCGACATCACCTTGCCCAACGTCTATGTGAACGCCTTTTACGAGGCAGTCGCGCCGGCGGAAATGGAACGGCTGGTTACCCTTCCCCTCGAACGGCGGCTGGCCGGGCTGGATCGTGTGAAAACCATGATCTCGCTGTCCGAAGAAGGCCGCGCCACGATCCTGATCGAGTTCGAGGCCGGCCAGGATATCGAAGCCGCGCGACAGCAGGTTCGCAATCAGACGGATTTGGCGCGCCCCGATTTGCCCGCGGACATGGACGATCCGGTCGTAACAGTCGTCAATTTCGCTTCCGACATCCCGATCCTGACCCTTGCGCTGGCTGGCGAGGCCGACCTGCCCCGCCTCCGCTTTCTGGCCGAACAACTGCGTACCGAGATCGAAACCGTGTCCGGCGTGAACTATGCGGAATTGCAAGGCGTACGCGAGCGGGAAATCCGCGTGGAACTCGATCCGCTGCGGAGCGCGGCCTACGGGATTCCGGCCGGGCTCGTGCTCGAACGCATAGCGGCAGAAAACATCGCGATCCCGGCCGGACAACTGGAAAGCGCGGACGGCAGAGCGCACCTGCGCGTGCCCGGCGAATTCTCCCAGGCGGCCGATTTGCGCGATCTTCCGCTGGCCGACTTCGAAGGGCGCACGGTCTATCTGCGCGATCTGGCCGGCGTAACCGACACGTTCAAGGACGCCACGCTCGTCGCCCGCCACAATGGGCGGCCATGCGCCTATCTGGCGGTAACGAAGCGCACGGGCGAGAATTCCGTTCGCATCATTGCCGACATCAAAGCCATGCTGGAAGACTACCCCCTGCCGCCGGACGCCGAGATAACGATAGTTCGCGACGATTCCGAGGGCGTGGCCACCATGCTCTACGAACTGGAAAACGCCTTGCTGAGCGGGTTCGCGATCGTCGTTCTCGTGCTGATGGTGTTTCTGGGCTTGCGCAACAGCCTGCATGTGGCGCTCGGCATTCCGCTCGCCTTGCTGATCGCGTTCGCGCTGATGAACGCGTTCGGCATTTCGCTCAGCATGGTTTCGCTCTTCAGTCTGATCATGGCGGTCGGCATGGTGGTGGACAACGATCTGGTGATTGTCGAAAACATCTATCGGTTGCGGTCCGAAGGATTGTCGCGTTTGGAAGCGGCCCGGCAAGGCGCGCGCGAGGTTGCGTGGCCGATCGTCACGTCCGCGCTCTCCACCTGTCTGGCTTTTTCGCCGCTGCTCTTCTGGCCCGGCATGGTGGGCCAATTCATGGCGTTCATGCCTAAAACGCTGATGCTGGTTCTGGGGTCGTCGCTGTTTGTCGCCATCGTGGTACATCCGGCGCTGTGCTCGCTGTCCATGCATGCGGGCCGGCGGCCGAATCCGGAAGGCGGCCGGTTCACGCGCGGGTATCTGGCGGGCCTGCGCATCGCGCTGGATCATCGGCTGGCGGTTGTTTTGCTCGGCATCGGGCTTCTGGTTCTGACCGCGCAAGTATACGGTCGCTATGGCAAGGGCGTGGACCTGTTCCCGGATGTCGAGCCCGGCAACGCGTATCTCGAAGTGAAATTCCCGCCCGGCACGACGCTCGAGCATACGGACCGGGCCGTTCGCGATATCGAGCGGATGCTGCTGGACTCGCCCGATGTCGCCTTCTGCCAGGTCTTGGTCGGCGAAGGCCTGCCCGGCGCCGACCTGATGGGCGTGCCAAGGGCGAGCCATGTGGCGACACTGTACATCCGGTTTGTGCCGCACGAGCAACGGCAGACGCGCGCTGAATCGGTGGTGCGCGCGGCCCGCGAACGGGCCGCCCGTTTTCCCGGCGCCGAAACCCGCGCGAATTTGCAGGAACGCGGTCCGCCGCAGGACGCGCCGGTCGCCATCGAATTGAGCGGTCCGGATTTCGACCTGCTGGCCGACCTGGCAACGACCGTTCAACGCCATATCGAGACCGTGCCCGGCCTGATTGACGTCCGAAACGACATGGATGCCGCGCTGCCCGAAATCCGGTTCATTGCCGATCGCGAACGGGCGGCGGAATTCGGGCTCGACACGCGCGCGATCGGCGGCCTGTTGCGCACCGCCGTGTTCGGCATGGCCAACACGACATTCCGGCTCGACGAGGACGAATACGACATTACCGTCCGTTTCCCGGCCGACGCGCGCGAGACGGTCGCCCTGCTCGACACGTTGTACGTGCCCGTGCCCGGCCGCGGCGCCATCCCGCTGGCCTCACTGGGCCGTTACGAATACGCGGGCGGACAGGGCGGCATTCGCCGCAAGGATCGCCGCCGTGTCGTCAGCGTCACCGGCAATACGGAAGACCGCGGGGCCGATGCCGTGATCGGCGATGTCCGCGAACGGTTGCGCGAGCTCGATCTCCCGCCGGGCTACAGCGCGGAAATCAAAGGCATGGACGCCGAGATGCGCGAAGCCGCCGGCTTCCTGCTGCGGGCGCTCGTCATGGCGCTGGGCCTGATTCTGGTCATTCTGGTCGTCCAGTTCAACTCCGTGCTGCTGCCCGGCGTCATTCTCGTGTCCGTGGCCTTGTCCCTGATCGGCGTTCTGTGGGGACTGCTCCTCTGCGGCATGCGCTTCAGCATGGTCATGGTCGGCGTCGGCGTCATTACGCTGGCCGGCATCGTGGTGGACAACGCCATTGTGCTGGTCCACGGCATTCGCCGTCAGCGAGAAGCGGGCATGAGCAGTCGCGAGGCGATTCTCGCCACCTGCCGCCTGCGCATGAGACCGGTGCTCCTGACTGCCGCCACCACCGCGCTCGGCCTCACGCCGCTGGCCGCCGGCTACAGTCTCGACGCGCATGTCTGGCCGCCCCGCCTCGTGATCGGCGGGGAAATCGGCGACTGGTGGGCGCCGCTGGCCGTGACCGTGATTTTCGGGCTGATTTTCGCCACGGTCCTGACGCTTGTGTTCGTTCCCGTCATGGTCAGCCTGACCGATTCGTTCGTTCGGCTCATGAGCCGATGGTTCGCAAAGAAAAATTAAGAACGACAAAGCGGGTGGATGAAGCGTAACCGCTAAAGAGTGGCGGTGAAGAGTGCGAGCAAGTGTACGGGTAAGTGTAAGAGCGCCTTCGGCGCTCCGAACACTTGATCGCCTTCTTA
>SLKS01000068.1 GCA_007134465.1 Kiritimatiellia bacterium
GCCATACGGCAGCGCTCGCTGCGTTATGCGGGGATGTCGCATACCAAGAGTATAGCGACATCCCCGCAAGCCTTGCGATCGCAACCGTCTGGCCACCCGTCGGCCCTCAATCCCCGAATCCGCCACGGGGCGCCAGCTGCATCGCTCTGCGGGACCCCGACTCTCCGAGAGGTCGGGGCAGCAGTTTTTCAAAGGAAGTTTTGGGTTGCGGGCGTCAGCCCGCGTTAAGCGCCTTGCGGGCTTGGTTCCGCCATTGCTTCGGGGACAGGCCCATGGCTTGCCGGAACTGGCGATGGAAGGTGGAGAGCGTGGGCCAGCCCGTATCCAGGGCGATATCGAGCACGGTCCGGTTCGTGCCTTGCAGCAGCGCGCCGGCCATGTTCAAACGCACGTGGTGCAGGTAGTCCATGGGCGCGCGACCGGTCGCCTGCCGGAATACGCGGCGGAAATGGGCGGAGCTCAACCCGCAGCGGCGGGCCAGTTCGTCGAGATCGAGCGGATCCCTGTACAAGTCGGCCATGCGCTGCAAAGCCGGCGCCACCCGTTCCATGGCGTCGCGCCGTGGCGCAGGCTCTCCTTCTTCCGCGGCCAGTCCGGGCAAACGGCCCAAACGCGCCATCAGGGCCAGGACCAGTCCGCGCACGGCGGTGCGATACCCCTCTTCGCGTTTCCGCAGTTCGCCGATCAGCGCGCGCACCAACGCGGCCGTGTCCGCATGCGCGGGCCCGGAAAGCAGATTCCGGAACCGGCCGCCACGCAAACGGTTGGCGTTCAGGACAAGCGGATCGTCCGCGGTCGCGCCGGCCAATTGCAACGGATCGAGCATGATCCACACCCATTCGCTGACCGTCCCGCGCGCGCTTTGGGCCAAATGCAGTTCCCGGTTGCCGATCACGGACACGTCGCCGCCGCGGAATGGCAGCACCTTGTCTTCGATCACGAAGATGCCTGTTCCGTTCAGGCAATAGCCGATTTCCAGGCAATTGTGCACATGCAGCCGCGTGATCGGCGCATCGCCCTGGGTGGAGACCGTACCGCCCCGCACAGGAAAATCGGCGGGCAGAGCAACCGGCGCATAGTTCATTTCCATCTCGGACGATGATCGAAAATGCGCATTTTTTGATCGCGAACGCGTAGATGGCTTCATCGGGAAAAGCTATAGCTCATGATGTTCCAGAAGGAAAGCCGGAAATCAAAAAGGAGGTTCCACTCTATGAAGCCCTATCCCGAAAAGACGGCCTGCCGCGCGCTGACGGAACAACTGGAGCTCTACGCGCAGCTTCAGCACGAATACGGGGCGAGCGGGATCCGCCCGGTTTTGCGGCGCGCGGAGCGCGACTTGAAAGCGGCGCTGGCCCGGTTGCGCGCGCTGCCGCCCGATGCCGGTCTGGCCGCGCGCGAGCCGAACGGGTTGGCGGCCATTCAGGCGCTGCGTCCGCGCGGCCCGCGCCGGTTATGGCCGGCGTTCGACGCCGCCGCCTATCGCGACCGAATCGAAGGCGCTTGGCTTGGTCGCATGGCCGGCTGCACGCTGGGCGCGCCGGTCGAATTTTGGGACGTCGAGGCCATGGCGAACTTGGCGCGCGAAAACGGAACGGCTTTCCCGCCCGACGACTATTGGACACGCGTTCCGGATCCGTTCCGCAAGCGCTACGAAACCAGTCCGCGCGCGGCGTATACCCGCGACAAGATGAACGGCGTGCCGGCGGACGACGACATTGCGTACACGCTGCTCGGCCTGCTGATCGTCGAGGAGTACGGGCCGCGTTTCACGGTCGAAGACGTCGGGAAAGCCTGGCTCCGCTATCTGCCTTTCGCCTGCACGGCCGAACGGGTCGCGCTCGACAATCTCAAGGCCGGCGTGCCGGCCCGCAAAGCCGGCGCGAAAGACAACCCGTACTGCGAATGGATCGGCGCGGATATCCGCGCCGATCCATGGGGCTACCTGGCTCCCGGCTGGCCCGAGCGCGCCGCCGCCATGGCCTGGCAAGACGCCTATCTGAGCCATCGGCGGCAAGGCGTCTATGGCGAAATGTACTTTGCCGCCGCCATCGCCGCCGCCTTCGCGGTGGACGATACCGTCGAGGCGCTGCGCATCGGGCTGACGGAAATCCCGCGCGACTGCGCCCTGGCAAAGGCCGTCCGCTGGGCGCTCGGCCAGGCGCCGCGCATCCGCACCTGGCGCCAGGCGCGGGCCACCGCCGAAAAGAAGTTCGCCGGCATGCACCGAGTGCACACCATCATCAACGCCTGTCTGACCGTTTGGGGAATCACGATCGGCAAAACGGACTTCTCGCGCGTTATCGGCGAAACGGTCGCCATGGGGCTCGACAACGATTGCACCGCCGCCACGGCCGGCAGCATTGTCGGCGCCGTGGTCGGCAAGAAGGACATCCCGCCTCGCTGGACCAGGAACTTCAACAATACGATCCATTCCTATCTGACCGGGAAACGCCGGTTCACGATTTCCGGGACGCTGACCCGGTTCGCGCGCCAGGCGAAGCGGGTGCATGATGAGACCGCAGGGCAGGGGGGGGAGGGAGAAGAAGTGACCAGTGGCCAGTAACCAGTGAACTGTGAACAGTGTCGGTTTAGCGCCTTAATCCCGCGTTGCTGCGTCAAAAAACAAGAGGATTCGGTGGACGACTACGGCGATCCCGACGCGCTTCGCGGTCGGGACGGATTACGAGTGACGGAAGCCCGCCTGCAACGCTGTAGCGCTGCGGGCAGGTCGTCCCCCGTAGTCGTCGTAAAGAAATGACTCTGGCAGTTGCCAAGCCTCCAGATTTGCGCTAGTCTCGATTGCATGGGTTTTGGGATTTCGCGGATGAAGGGCGGCGGTAACCCGTCGAATAAGCAATGTCGCCTTTGGAGTTCGCTGGGGACGGAACAGCGGCGGCGGAAAAAACATTATGATTCATCGGGTAATTGTCGCCATGCGCAACGGCAAGTTGCGCCGGGAAATGCGTGCTATTCTGGATCGCCCGGACATTCTGGTTGCAAACCTGAAGGCCCATTTGGGCCTATGGGAGCATTTGTCCAGGGAAAGCGGAGATTTGATCGTTGCGGATTGGGATATTGTCGGCGAAGCGCGACGCATCGAGGTGCTGCGCGAATTGCCCGACACACCCGCCATTGTTGTGATTCAGGATCGGCCCGACCCGGAGACGGAAGCCGCCTTGCTGGCGGCCGGTTGCGACGCTGTCCTGACGCGGGGCTTGCCGGCCGCCGTACTCCGCCGGACTCTCCTGGCCTTGCTCGATAAGCGGGCCAAACTCGTTCAGGAATCCATGACGGCCAAACGTTTGGCGGGCGAAGCGCCTCGTTTTACCGATTTCGTCTCGCGAAGCCCGGCTATGCACACGTTTATGGCTGTTGTTCAACGCGTGGTTCACAGCGATGTGTCCTTGTTCATCATGGGCGAAACTGGCGTGGGAAAGGAGCATCTGGCACGAGCCATTCACGCGGAAGGCAAACGGACGCACGGACCTTTTATAGCCGTCAATTGCGGCGCGCTCCCCGAATCCTTGCTGGAAAGCGAACTGTTCGGACACGAGCGCGGCTCGTTCACCGGCGCCACGCGTTCCCGCCGCGGCTGGTTCGAGATGGCCCATAACGGCACGATTTTTCTCGACGAAATCGGCGAACTGCGTCCCCACCTTCAAGTCAAACTCCTGCGTGTTCTGCAAAACCGAGAAATCCAGCGGGTGGGCGGCGAACATCCCATCAAAGTGGATGTTCGTGTCATGGCCGCCACCAACCGTCCAATCGAAAGGGACATGGAAAGAGGATTGTTTCGCAAGGATTTGTTCTACAGGCTGAGCGTCATCACGCTGACCGTTCCGCCCTTGCGGGAACGCAAGGAGGATATTGCCGAACTGGTCGAGAACTATATTCGCGTCTTTGCGGTGCGCATCGGCAGATTCGTCTCCGGCATTGCGCCCGACGCCTTCGACGCGCTCCTTCGCTACGCCTGGCCCGGCAATGTCCGGGAACTGATCAACGTCATCGAGCGCGCCATTATTCTCTGCGAAGGGGAGACCATCGCCTTGTCCGACTTGCCCGAAAACATCGGCGGCCAGCTGGCGCCATCTTTTGTTGCGCCGCCCGAAAAGCCCGGCCTCCCCTCTGCCGCTTTGCCGTTCCAACCCGAACTCCCGCTCAAACAGGCCCGACAAACCCTTTTGCGCGAATTCGAGCGAGCATACCTGATCCACCACTTGCGACAGGCTGGCGGGAACATCGGCATGACGGCCCGCAAGGCGGGCATCCAACCGCGCGCGCTGTTCGACAAAATGAAACGCCTTCACTTGCGCAAGGAAGATTTCAAACCCTCCCGAAACTGACCCCGCCCACGATCCTTTTCGGAATCATAGCATCCGATTGTTCGCGACGGTTTCGGCGCTCCCGGCGCCGTTTTTCTAGCGCGCGAAAAAACTTCTCGTCCTGGACTGCAGTTTATATTGTTCTCCCGCAGTCGTTTGTAAAAATCAATCCAACAGGTGCTCGTTCAGGATCAATAATTGCTATGGATGGTATACAGGCTTGTTGTGCCGAGCGCACGGCTGCTTCGGCGCCGGCGATTGACAACTGGGGCGGGCGCCGGAAAGGCGTCCGATTCGGCTATGCCCACCAGGAAAGATAGCGGCAAAAGAGCGGGCAGAGCCCGAAAGGAACAAGCCATGCCGTCGCTCGCGCGCAAAGTCGCGGACGAGCGGCGACACCCGCCCTATAATGTGGGAGAAGGCCGGATTAAGCGTTGACCACGCGAATCCCGCCAAGGAAGGAGGGGTGCCGGACAAACAATACAAGTGTACCGTGGACTGAATGAAACAGACATTCGCATGAAATCGAATCTTGGGAGACGCTAATCATGAAGAACAGGCTGGGCATGTTTTGCGCGATGATGGGTGGCTTGCTGGTTGTGTCGGGGTTGGCCATTGGCATGGACGACGATGGCGAGGAGGCGCCGAAGAAGAGGCCGGAAAGAAAACCGCCGGCGCCCTTGGAGGATCTGACCCTGACCGGTACGCTCACCAAAACGGAGCGGGAAGGCAAGGACGGGAAAACGCGCGTCACCTACACCTTGACCGACGCGCAAGGCGCGAAGATTCGTGTGCCGCCGCCGCGAGCGCCCAGAGTCAAGAAAGGCGAAGAGGCTCCGCCTCCCGCCATTGACCTGGAAGATTTTGTGGATCAGGAAGTGGTTGTGGAAGGCAAAGGCCGCGTGACCGAACGGGGCGGCAAAAAATCCGTTCGGCTTCAAAGCGTGACCAGCGTCAAGGCTCAGGACGGCGACGGCCCGGCCGATGGCGATGCGGACGGGGACGAAGACATGGGCGGCGACATGGACGGCGACGACATGTGGTAGCCGCAGGAAGCAGCCGTAAGGCGGGCTTCGCCCGCAACCCAAAGGAATTGAACAGAAGGCAACGAAGGGAACAAAGAAGGGAGGGCACACTTCGTTTCCTTCGTTATCTTGAGCGAAGCGGGTGTTCAAGCAATCCAGGGGCAAAAGATACACGCAAAAACGTGTATCTTCACCGGAAAGGCTTTAAGCAGAGCGCGCAACGGTTTCGCGAAAACCGTTGCGCGTTTTTTTAAGGCCGCATGGGCTATTGACATTTTTCGCGAAGCGGAGTATGCCATGCCTCGCTCCTTTTCGGAAACGACCGGAGACGGACACGCGACATGAAACTGGACCGCACCTGGCGCAGCCGCCTGAAGCGCGCGATGGTCTCGTTAAGAAACTCGCCGGAAGCCATAGCGCGGGGCGCGGCGCTGGGCGTCTTCACGGCCTTCCTGCCGATTTTCGGGTTCCAAATGATTTTGGCGGCCCTGCTGGCCACGTTCCTGAAAGCGAATCGGCCTGCGGCGCTGCTGGCCACGTGGGTATCCAATCCGTTCACCATGCCGCCGATCTTTCTTTTCACCTATCGTCTGGGCGTCGCTCTGACGGGCGGCGCGGCGCCGGAACGGTATGCCTTTCGGCTTGCGAGCGCGCTGCGGGCGTTGACGACTCCCGCAAGCGGAATCGGCGAGGTTCTGCATCGTGTCGCCTGGCTTGGGGGGCATGCGATGGCTTGCCTGTTCGCAGGCGGATTGCTCGTCGGGCTGGTCGCCGCCGCCGTTTCCTATCCCGTTATCCTCTGGCTGGGCCGCCGGTTCGGAAAGTTCCGGGAACGGGCACATCCCATTCGCGCAAGGATCCGGCAATGAACTCGATCGTCTGGCGGTGGGCGTGTTTCGGGTCGGTTTCCGGCGGGATCGGTTCGCCGAACCGGAAAAGAATGGGCTTGCCGCGCGCGATCGGGCCGACATCCCGCCAGCGGTGGCCGGTCTCCTGGAAATCGGATCGCACGGCCACGGGCAGCAGCGACGCGCCGTTTCGCTGCGCCAGCTTCACGCCCAGACTGTTGAACTCGGCCGGCCGAAAGCACACGCGGCGGGTGGATTGCGGAAAGACCAGCACGGACCGCCCCGCCCGCAAACAGGCCGAGCCCTGTTCGAGAACCTGTTTCAGATCCTCGCGCGGATTGAGCCGTGCCACCGCGATCGGCTGCACCGCGCGCATGATGGCGCCGAACACCGGATAGGTCAGCAGGCTTTTCTTAACGACAACGGCCACGGGATGGAAAGGCTGAATCAGGCCGCCGGGCAATACCATCGTTTCGACCATGCTCATGTGGTTGGCCACATAGACCGTCGGAGCCTGCTGCCGAATCATGTGTTCCGCGCCCTCGATGCGGATGCGCGCGCCGGCCGCTTCCATCAGCCGCATCATCCTGTAGGCGCGATCTGTCCATGCCGCGCCGTCGAACCGACCGAGCCGGGCCCTGACCGACCCGACGCACACGACCAGAAACTCGCGGAGGTAGAACCAGCCGTCGGACCGCCTCAAGAGAAAATCGTCGGCGAACCGGAACCGGAGCGGCTCGGTTTCGTACGCGTCCTTTTCGCGCAAGTTCGCCAGGAATTCGGCTTGGCTTTTCTTGTCGGCAATGGACCGCATGCGGCGCCAGCTCCTCTTCTGCTGCGATGAATGCCCTGCGTCATCATTGGAAAGCGAACACAACCCCGCTCGACATGCCCGCTCCGCCCAATGTCTGCCAACAATGGAACGGCGAAACGGCAAGCGCAAGAAAAAATTGACAGGGCTTGAATAAGCAAATCAGAAATCCGAAGCGCCCAAGCCCGAAGTAAGTCCGATGCAGGCAATTTGCGCCCATACCACTTTTGCCTTCATCCCTTGCCCCAATCCATCCGTTCGCGTCTTTGCGAAAACATGCGGATTTGTGGCGGTTTGTCTTCCTCTTGATTGCAAACGCCCATGCGGGCATAAATCCTGCTGCGAGTTTTTCACAAAAGCTTGACAATTCCATGACAACCGGCGACTGGCGGTTTGCTAGAAGTGGGGGCTGATGCAATAACCGCTCGTGGCATGGACGCTTGTTTGCCGGAGATCTGGCGCAGACAGGTCCCGCCCAGGAAAAACAGGCAATACGCTCGTGTCGCAGGAGAAGCATATGGACCGCAGGACACCCGCTATGAAAGAGAACAGACGTTTTGGAACCGGGCGGCTCGGATCGGCTGCGCATCCCTATCGTTGGCTCGCGCTGTTAGCGGCCGTCTGGCTGGGTTGTCTTGCTCGCGCGCAAGCGAGCGGGCCTGTCGCCAACAACCAGACCAACAGCATGGCCGTCTTGTCGCAGCGCTACGGGTTCGGTCTCTCGTATGCCAATCCCGGTGGCGGCACGGTATCGTTTCGCCTGATCGAACCGCCTGCCGGCACATTGGAGTGGCATGATCATCGC
>SLKS01000316.1 GCA_007134465.1 Kiritimatiellia bacterium
GCCTTCGCCCTGCGGGCTTCCGCCTCCGCAAGAACAGCTACGGCGGGACAAGACGGCGGCCAAGCGAAATACCCACATGTCACGGCGTAGCGCGCAGCGCGGAGACGGAAGCCCGAAAGAAACCAGAAATCCGAAATTCGGAAGCGGGTCTGCGCGAAGCGTGGAGGCGATTCCTCATAACCTATCCCCGGCAGATTTTCGCTGCGATATTCTTGCCGAACACAGCCGTCTGTTCTTCCGTATCGCATAGCGGCTCTCGGCCCGCATAGCGTGTCGAGGTTCGTTTTGCCCTGTCTGCAGTCTTCGGGCTTCGCGCTTCGGATTTCCTTAGGGCTTGCCGGTGTTTGGGTGTTTCGGATTTGAACAATACACCTTGGTACGCCCAGAATGCAATGTTTTTCGAGACGATCATACCGCCGGAAACGATATGCGCCCAGCGCGCCTTTTGCGCGCGGGGCATTACGCGCGGTTCATGCGTTCGACGATCGCCTGGCCGAACGCCCGACAGCCGACTTCGCGAGCGCCGTCGGTCAGGCGCGCGAAGTCGTAGGTGACAATCTTGTCGGCGAACGTGCTGTTCATGGCGCGAAGGATGGTTTCGGCGGCCTCGGGCCAGCCGAGGTAGTCGAGCATCATGACGCCGGACAGGATCAGCGAGCCCGGGTTGACCTTGTCCAGGCCCGCGTATTTCGGGGCGGTGCCATGCGTGGCTTCGAAAACGGCCGCGCCGGTTTCGTAGTTGATGTTGGCGCCGGGCGCGATGCCGATCCCGCCTACGCAGGCGGCGAGCGCGTCGGAAATGTAGTCGCCGTTCAGGTTCATGGTGGCGATCACGGAGTATTCGGAGGGCCGTGTGAGGATTTGCTGGAGAAAGGCGTCGGCAATGACGTCCTTGACCAGGGTCTTGCCGGCGGGCGCGCGCCAGTCGCAGTCTTCGGCCGCCACGGCGATGTCCGCCAATTCGCCGCGGGCCAGCTCGTAGCCCCAGCGCTTGAATCCGCCTTCGGTGCATTTCATGATGTTGCCCTTATGCACGAGGGTCACGCTGGGCAGGCCATGTTCGTGCGCGTAGCGGATGGCGGCCCGAATCAGACGTTTCGAGCCTTCCTCGGACACCGGCTTGACGCCCAGCGCGGAAGTCGCCGGGAAACGGATCGAGCGCACGTCCAGTTCGTCTTGCAGGAAGCGGGTCAGGCGTTGCGCCTCGGGGCTGCCGGCGTCCCATTCGATGCCCGCGTAGATGTCTTCGGTATTCTCGCGGAAGACGACCATGTTCGTTCGTTCCGGATGCCGGACCGGTGTGGGAACGCCTTCGAACCAGCGTACCGGCCGTTGGCAGACGTAGAGGTCCAGCAACTGCCGCAACGCCACGTTCAGCGAGCGAAAGCCGCCGCCGACCGGGGTGGTGAGCGGCCCTTTGACGGCCACGACGCACGCGCGAATGGCTTGCAGCGTTTCCTCGGGGAGCCATTGGTTTTCGCCGTAGACGCGGCAGGCCTTTTCCCCGGCGTAGACTTCGGTCCAGGCGATGCGACGCCGTCCGCCGTACGCCTTTTCCACGGCCGCGTTCCAGACGGCCATGGCGGCGGCCGCAATGTCAGGCCCGATGCCATCCCCTTCGATATAGGGGATCAGCGGACGGTCGGGCACGGTCAGGCGACCGCGCGCATCGCTAGCGATGCGTTCGCCACCTTCGGGCCAGACGATCTTGCCTGCGGTCATGTCTTGCTCCTTTTCGCCGGCCGTGCTTTCCCCTTGTTGTTTCGTTTGCGGCGTTTCCCGTTGTCGGCCTCTTCCTTGAACAGCTTGTATTCGACACTGTCGAGCAGCGCTTGCCATGAGGCTTCGATGATGTTGTCGGACACGCCGATCGTGCGCCAGACGGTTTCGCCGTCGCCGGATTCGATGAGCACGCGCGTTTTGGCCGCCGTCGCCTCTTCCGGGTCGAGAATGCTGACACGAAAATCGGTGAGCGAAACATTGCGGACGCTCGGATAGAAGCGGGTCACCGCTTTGCGCAGCGCGCCGTCCAACGCGTTGACGGGTCCGTCGCCTTCGGCGACGGTTTGCTCGATTTCGTCGGCGACCCGCAGCTTGAGGGTGGCTTCCGAAAGGCAGGGTTCGTTCTTGCCGCGTTTTTCCACGATCACCCGGAACCCCTCGAGATCGAAAAACGACTTGTGCTTCTTGAGCGTCTTCTGCACGAGCATGCGGAAAGAGGCGTCGGCGCCTTCGAACGCGTAGCCTTGGTTCTCCATGGTTTTCAGGGTCTTGAGGATGTCCGGCGCACGCGTGGCTGATTCGCGCCGGCCCATGCCCATTTCGATGGCTTTGAGCAGCACGTTGGCGCTGCCGGACAGTTCGGAAACGAGTACGCGCCGCGCGTTGCCGACCGATTCCGGCGGCACATGCTCGTAGCTGCCGGCATCTTTCTTGACGGCGTTGACGTGATGCCCGCCCTTGTGGCTGAAGGCGCTGTTGCCGACATAGGGCGCCTTGGGGTTGTGCCGGACATTGACCAGGCTTTCGGTGAACAGGGCCAGTTCGCGCAGGCGCGCCAGTTGGCCCGTGGCCAGGCAGGAGAAGCCCATTTTGATTTCGAGCGCGGGCAGAAGGGCGCACAAGTTGGCGTTGCCGCAGCGTTCGCCGTATCCGTTGACCGTGCCATGGATGTGCGCGGCGCCGGCGCGTACGGCCTCCAGCGTATTGGCCGCGGCCATGCCGGCATCGTCATGGCCGTGGAATCCGATCGGAACGGCCAGCGTTTGGCAGACCTCGCGCGTGACGGCGCCGACGTCCCACGGAAGCCGTCCGCCGTTCGTGTCGCACAGGACGAGGGTATCGGCGCCGGCCGCGCGCGCAGCCTCGAGACAGGCCATCGCGTATTCGGGCCGGGCCGCGTAGCCGTCGAAAAAATGCTCGGCGTCGAAGATTACGTCGCGGCCGTGTTCTTTCAGGTAGCCGACCGTATCGGAAATCATCGCCAGGTTCTCGCGCAGGGAGGCGCGCAGGACGTTCCGCACGTGCCGGTCCCAGGCTTTGCCGAAGACGGTTACGACGCGCGTGTCGGCTTCGAGCAGGCGCGCAAGGAGCGGATCGTCCTGCACGCGCATGCGTGCCCGGCGCGTGCTGCCGAACGCCGCCACTCGCGCATGCTTCAGGGGCACGCGCCGGATTTCGCGGAAAAACGCCATGTCCTTTTCGTTCGAGCCGGCATAGCCGCCTTCGATGAACGCAACGCCCATTTCGTCCAGCCGTTGCGCCAGACGCAGCTTGGCGGCGAGCGAAAACGAGATGCCTTCGCCCTGAGCTCCGTCGCGCAAGGTCGTATCGTACACGGCCACGGATGGCTTGCTCATGATTCCGTCCCTTCGAAAAACGCGCGGTAGAGGGCGCGCACGGCTTTTTTGGCGTCCGCTGCCTTGACGCCGAACATGATGCTGATTTCCGAGGCGCCCTGATCCAGCATTTCGATGTTGACGCCGGCGTCGGCCAGCGCGCGCGCGGCCGTGGCCGCCACGCCGACATGATGCACCATGCCCTCTCCGGCGATCATGACCAGCGCCAGCCCCCGTTCGACCGTGCACTCGGTCGCGCCCAGTTCGTTCCTGAACCGTTCGACAATTCTTTTTTCGGCTGTCTCGTCCACGTCCGCCTCCCGCAAAATGAGCGACAGCGAATCGATGCCGGACGGCATGTGTTCGAAGGACAGCCCCTCTTCTTCGATGATTTGCAGCGCTCTTCGTCCGAAGCCGATTTCCCTGTTCATCAGGTATTTGAACACCAAAATGCTCATGAATCCGCCCGTGTAGGCAATGCCGACGGGATGCCCGGTGACATCCTGGCGGGAAAGCGTGATCAGCGTGCCCGGCGCGTCGGGGGCGCATGTGTTCTTGATGCGGATTGGAATGCCGGCCTGCACGGCGGGCACAATGGCTTCGTCGTGCAGAACGCCGAAGCCGGCATAGGACAGTTCGCGCATTTCGCGGTAGGTGAGGTGAGGGATGGGCCGGATGCCCGGCTCCAGATCAGGGTCCATGGCGCAGACCGAATCCACGTCGGTGAAATTCTCGTACGCATCGGCCTTGACGGCGGCGGCCAGAATGCTGCCGGTGATGTCCGAGCCGCCGCGCGGGAAGGTGACGATGCCGCCATCGCGCGTGCAGCCGAAAAAGCCGGGGAACACGGTGATGCCTTTGGCCGAGCGCAACGCGGCCAGATTGTCGTAGGATTCCGGCAGCAGTTGCGCGTTTCCGTATTCGTCGCTGAGCAGCAAGCCCGCGTCTCCGGGATTCAAATAGCGCGCATCCAGGCCGCGCCCATGCAGGACGGCGGCCACCAGCCTGGCGCAGTTGTCTTCGCCCGCCGCCTTGAGCGAGTCCAGAAACCGGGCCCGGTGCGTCTTGTCGCCGGCCAGTCGCGCGCGCAGATCCTTTTCAACGCTTTCCGCGACGGACGGGGAAAGGTTCAGGTCGCGTCCGATGGCGGCGAACCGTTCCGCAATGGCCGAGAGGGCCGATTCGTGCGATTCTCCGGCCAAGGCCGCTTCCGCGCAGCGGATGAGCAGGTCGGTTACCTTCCGGTCGGACCGGTCCCGCTTGCCGGGCGCGGAAACCACGACAATGCGCCGTTCCGGATCGGCGGCCACGATGTCGCATACGGCGTTGATTTTCTCGGCGTCCGCCAGGGAGCTGCCGCCAAACTTGCATACTTTAATCATGATTCGAATCCTCGTTGACGTTCAACAGCACGGTTGGAGCAGAGTCTTTTCGCAGAGCGTTCAGGCGCAGGAGGGCATCGCGCGCGGTTTGTTCGGCAATCGGTTCGCTCGTCAGCGCCGTAGACAGAGCGTTGGGCCGGTCCGGTTCCGGACGCGTGGCCAGGGCCGCGATGCCGATGCCCGCTTCGGAAAAAACAGCGCGCAACCGCGCAACGGTGTCGTCGTCCGGTCCGTGGGAAACGCGGACGTAGCGTCGGCATGGCCGGCCCGTTGCGTCCGCGAACCGCAGGGGAGCCGCTTCGGGGTCAATGCCGGGCGGCACGCGGCGGGGGCAGCCGAGCGCGAGATTGCGCCCGATATCGATCAGGTCGGCGATCGCCGCGCTGGCCGTGGGTTCGCGTCCGGCGCCGCGTCCGTAGTACATCGTGGCGCCCGCCATGTCGGATTGAACCATGACGGCGTTGAACGCATGGTTCACCTGCGCGAGCAGGCTGCTTGCCGGAACAAGCGCAGGGCCCACGTCGGCGACCGGTTCGGGCCCGTCGAATGCGACGCGTCCCAGCAATTTGACGCGATAGCCCAGTACGCCGGCCATGCGAATGTCGTTTCGGTCCAGCCCGCGGATGCCGCGAACGGGCAGCGAGTCGGCGTCCATCGGAACGCCGGCGAGCAGCGAGGCCACAATCACGGTCTTGTGGGCCGTGTCGTGCCCGTCAATGTCGAGGCCGGGATCGGCTTCGGCATAGCCGCGGGCCTGCGCTTCGCGCAGCACATCGTCGAATGCGGCGTTTTCGGTCTCCATGCGCGTGAGGATATAATTGCATGTGCCGTTCAGTATGCCGTGCATGCCCAGAAAGCGGTTGGCGGCCAGCCCTTCGCGGATCGAGCGGAGCAAGGGGATGCAGCCGGCCGTGCTGGCCTCGATGCCCAGGTCGGCGTTGCGACGGGCCGCCGCCCGGTACAGCTCGGCGCCATGCCGCGCGAGCAGCGCCTTGTTCGCCGTGACCACCGGCTTGCCCGCATCGAGCGCCGCCAGCGCCAGCTCGCGCGCCGCGCCCGTGCCGCCAATCAGTTCGACGACAATGTCTATGTCCGGATCGAGCGCAACCGACATGCCGTCGGCGGTCATCTTTGTCCGGTCGAACGGCACGTCGCGCGGCGTGTCCAAATCGAGATCCGCAATTCGTTCTACCTGCAGCCGAATCCCCGCGCGACGGGCGATCAGGTCCCCGTTCCTGCGCAGCCCGTCCACGACCCCGACACCCACCGTGCCAAATCCCAGCAGCCCAATCCTAACCGTCTTCATGTAGCGATGCTCCCGTACCGTTGCGCAAAAAACAGCAGGAAACACTACGGGAAGCCGACCGCCTCGCACAAGAAAAAAATGCCTGCATGCGTGAAGCCGGGCGCATCTCACTTTATGTTGCGCGCAACATAAAGTGAGATGCACCCCTGTTTTCGGCTCGGTCGAGGCAGTCCTTGACAACCGCCCATCCTTTTTGCACGGTTTGCTGTCTGGAAGAAATTCGGGTCCGCAGGGTTTGGCGTTTTGCGGGCAGTCTCCGTTCACTGTATATGGATGCGTTCGCATGAGCGAGAACGACATTGTCGTGGTTGGCGCGCGGGAGCACAACCTGCGGAACGCGACCGTGCGCATTCCGCGCAACCGGCTGACGGTGATTACCGGGTTGAGCGGTTCCGGCAAGTCCTCGCTGGCGTTCGATACGCTCTATGCCGAGGGACAGCGCCGCTATGTCGAAAGCCTTTCGGCCTACGCGCGTCAGTTCCTGGACCGCATGCAAAAGCCGGATGTGGACGCGATCGAGGGGCTGTCCCCGGCGATCGCGATCGAACAGCGGTCGGCCGGCTCGAATCCGCGTTCGATCGTGGCGACCTCGACGGAAATTCACGATTATTTGCGACTGCTCTACGGGCATGTCGGGCAGGCGCACTGCCCGCAATGCGGGCGCCCGGTGCGCCGTCAGAGCGCTCAGGAAATTGTGGATCGCATGCTGGGCTGGCCTGCCGGCGCGCGCGTATGGATTCTGGCGCCCGTCGTACGCGGTCGCAAGGGTGCGCACGAGGCTGCGCTGGACGGCATCCGCAAAGCCGGCTTCACGCGCGTGCGCGTGGACGGCCAGTTCCACGACCTGGACGAGGCGCCTGCTCTGGACGCAAAACGGGCGCATGCGATCGAGGCTGTTGTTGACCGGTTGGCCGTTGCGCCGTCCATTCGTTCGCGCCTGACGGATTCGACGGAACAGGCTCTCAAATTCGGACAAGGCCTGATGATCGCGCGCTGGCAACCGGATCCGCAGGACGCCGACAACTGGCGCGAGGATCTGTTCTCGGACAAGAACGCCTGTCCGGACTGCGACATCAGTTTCGCCCCGCTCGCGCCCCGCTGTTTCTCCTTCAACAGTCCGTACGGGGCCTGTCCGGCCTGCGCGGGGCTGGGCACGCAAATGGTGTTCGACGAATCGCTGATTGTGCCCGACCCCGGCCTTTCGATAGAAGACGGCGCCATCCATGCCTGGCGCCGGGGCGGACGACGCCTGATTCTATACTACAAGCATTTGTTGCGGGCGGTCACGAAAGCTTACGGCATGGACACGTCCGTGCCGTTTAAGGATCTGTCCGAACGGCACAGGCGAATCCTGTTCCGGGGTTCCGGCGCCGAGACCGTGGAGACGGGCTACTGGCGCGGGGGCGCGTGGCATCGGCGCAAGAAACCGTTCGAGGGCATTGTCCCGAACCTGGAACGGCGGCTGGCCGATACGGAGAACGAGGCGACGCGCGATCGTCTGCGCGGATACATGAGCCATCGCGAATGCCCGGTCTGCCGCGGCGCTCGGCTGCGGCCAGAATCTCTGGCCTGCACGGTGGGCGATCGTTCCATTGCCGAGGTTCTGCGCATGCCGGTCAAGGAGGCGATGGCGTTTTTCGATGCGTTGCGCCTAAGCGAGCAGGAACAGGCTATCGCCGGCGAAGCGCTGAAGGAAATCGGGCGGCGCCTGCGTTTTTTGGCGGACGTGGGCCTGGACTATCTGACGCTGGACCGGCCCAGCGGCACGCTGTCGGGCGGCGAAACCCAGCGCATTCGGCTGGCCACGCAAATCGGGTCGGGGCTGGTTGGCGTCTTGTACATTCTGGACGAACCGACGATCGGTTTGCATGCGCGGGATACGGCGCGGCTGATCGGCATCCTGAAACGGCTTCGCGACTTGGGCAATACGGTGATTGTTGTCGAACACGACCCCGAAATGATTGCCGCTGCCGATACGGTTGTAGACTTGGGGCCCGGCGCCGGGCGGCATGGCGGCGCCATCGTGTTTCACGGTACGCCCGAAGCCATGAAAGACGATTCCGCATCGGTAACCGGCGCCTATCTGTCCGGCAGGGAAGGGTTGCGCGTTCCCGTCCGCCGCAAGCCGCCAGGCAAGGCTTGGCTGACGGTGAAAGGCGCGGCGGAAAACAATTTGAAAAACATCACGGTGAAAATCCCGCTCGGCCTGCTCGTCTGCGTGACCGGCGTGTCGGGCAGCGGCAAAAGCACGCTGGCGGACATGATTGTCAAGCGCGCGCTGTTTCGCCACTTTTACGGATCCAAAGAGCAGCCCGGCAAGCATCGCGGCCTGACCGGGCTGACACGCCTGGACAAGGCCGTTGTCATCGATCAGTCTCCCATCGGTCGCACGCCGCGCAGCAATCCGGCGACCTATACCGGCGCGTTTGCGCCGATCCGCGCCCTGTTCGCCGCCACGCCGGCCGCCAAGGTGCGCGGCTACGGTCCTGGCCGGTTCAGCTTCAATGTCAAAGGCGGCCGCTGCGAACCCTGCAAGGGCGACGGATTCTTGCGGCTCGAGATGCATTTTCTGCCGGATGTCTACGTGCCGTGCGAACAATGCGGCGGCTCGCGATACAACCGGGAAACGCTGGAGGTTCGCTACAAAGGCCGAACGATCGCCGAAACTCTGGCCCTGACGGTCGAAGAAGGGCTGGAACTGTTCGAAAACGTGCCCGCTATCGCGCGCAAGCTCGCTACGCTGGCCGATGTGGGGCTGGGCTACATTCATCTGGGGCAATCGGCTACGACCCTTTCCGGCGGCGAAGCGCAGCGCGTCAAGCTGGCAACGGAATTGAGTCGGCTGGCAACGGGCAAGACCATCTATTTGCTGGACGAGCCGACTACAGGCTTGCATTTCGCCGACATTCGGCGTTTGATGGATGTGCTTTTGCGTTTGCGGGATGAAGGCAACACGGTTCTGGTCGTGGAACACAATCTGGATGTGATCAAGATGGCGGATTACGTGATCGATTTGGGCCCTGAAGGCGGCGAGCGGGGCGGCGAGCTGGTTGTGGCCGGCCCGCCGGAGACCGTGGCGCTTCAGGCCGGCTCGCATACGGGCGGCTATTTGAAAGGAATAGTGGCGACGTGAACCGGACTGGCCATAACTGCGGCAAGCCGACGAACCTTGTTCGTCTTGTTCGCGCCGGATTGTCGGCCGCGTTAGCCTGTCTGCCCGGCCTTGTGGCGCGGGGGGGGGACGATGCGGCTCCCGATCCGCCCGCTGCCGATGCCGCATGGACGAAATCGGCAGCCCGCGCCGCGTTGGACGACGGGCTGTTCGCCGTGGCCGAGAAGCATTTCCGCGCGCTGCTGGGCGAAGCGGAACCCGGCACGGAGGCGGCCGGCGCGGCGGCGCTCGGCGTGGTTCGCGCCCTGCATGCGCAAGCGAAGCCCGATTCCATGTTGGCCGTGCTGGACGAACAGCAGCCTGCCTTCGAAGCTCGTCAGGCGGCCGACGGTTTCCTGTATTGGCGTGCGGCGGCGCTGGCCGAAAAGAAAGAAACCGCCAAGGCCTTGGACACGCTGCGCGCGCTGGCCGAGCAGTATCCGGAATCCGCCATGCGTCGGCCGGGCAAACGGCTCGCCGCGCGCATTCATCTGGAGAACAATCGCACGTCCGAAGCCTTGGCGGCCTTCGAACGGTTCGACCGTTTGCCCGGCGCGGCTGCCGATACCGCCGCCAATCTGCTTGCCTGGGGCCGGGCGCTGGTCGAAGCGCAACGCGCTTCGGAAGCCGCGGCCGTGTTGTCCCGGCTGCTCGCCATGGAGCAAGACGCCGAAAGGCTTGTCTGGGAGGCTCGCTATTGGCTGGGCCGCGCGCGCATGGACGAGCGGCGCTGGACGGATGCGCTGGCCGAGCTGGCTCTGCCCGCCGAATCCAGCGAGGCGGACGACGACGTGGCGGGACGCGCCCATTTCGCGCGGGCATCGGTCTATATCGCGCTGACGAACGCGCCGCAGGCGCTTGCGGCGCTCAGCAACGGCATGGCCCGCGCACGCAGTCCGGATATCAGGCGGCTGGGCCGGGCCAAAACGGGAGCATTGCTGCTGGAAACCGGTCGCATCGAGGACGCCCGCCCGTTGATTCAGGCCCATGCCAGAGAAGCGCCGCACACGCGCGAGGCCGCCTCCCTGCAACTGCTTCTGGCCGAAGCGCTGCTCGATCGCGGAGACGGACAGGAGGCGGCGCGCGAATTCCAGCGCTATCTGGAAGCCTTCGACGACCCCGCCGGCCAGGCGCAGGCCACGCGCGGACGCGGCTGGGCTCTGTATCGGACTGGCCACTACGCCGAATCCGCCGATTCCTTCCGCAAAGCCTATGCCATGACAAAGGACCCGGCCAACAAGAGCCAGGCGTTGTTCAAAGCCGGCGACGCTTCTTTTGCGAACGGGCAATTTGCCGCCGCCGCCGAAATCTACGAACAGGTCGTTCGCGATTTTTCCGATTCTCCGCTTGTTCCGCATGCCCTGTTTCAACAGGGCCAAAGTCTGGCTGCCGCCGGCAAGACCGAAGAAGCCATGACTTTGCTTCTTGCCGTGCCCGATTGGAGCCCCGACTCGCCTTTCGCCGAAAAAGCTCTGTTCCGCACCGCCGAACTGCTGGAAGCGCTTGGCCGCACGGACGAAGCGATACAGGCCTTTGCCCGGACCGCCGAAGCGTATCCCAAGGGCGTTTTCGTTGCCGACGCCATGCTGGCGCGCGGACTGCTGCGCTACCGCCAGTTCGCCATCAACGAGGCGCTGGCCGATTTCGAAGCGGTTGTACGCGACTTTCCGGATACTGAAGCCGGCGAACGCGCTTTCTATATGCGCGGGCTTTGTCATTATCGGCTGCTGCGCGACAAGGAAATGCTGGCCGTGCTGAACGAATTCCTGCAACGCTATCCGGAATCGAACTGGACGCCTCAGGCCATGTTCCGGCTCGGCCAGTATTGGTTCAATCAGGAGCGTTTCGACAAAGCCGAGGATGTCTTTCTGGATTTGGCCGCCAAGTTTTCCGATCACGCGCTGGCCGATCACGCGCTGCTTCGGGCCGGGAACGCGGCAGCGAGACGCAAGGAATATCTTAAGGCCATCGCCAGTTTCGCCCGTGTGGCCAAGAGCTTTCCGGAAAGCCGCTGGCTGGCCGAGGCCCGGTTCGGCCATGCCGAGGCCTTGCGTCAATTGGGCCGCTATTCGGAGGCGATTCTTTTCTACGACGAGTTGAGAACACGCCATCCGGACAGCGACCTGATTCCGCTCTCCTGGCTGCGCCGCGGCGACTGTCAATTCATGCTCGGGGTCGAAGACCCGGGTCGCTACGGCGAAGCGTTGCAGTCCTATCGCGCCGTGGCCGGCGATCCCGCCGTGCAGCGCGGGCGTCCGGCCCTGGCCTACGAGGCCGAATACAAGATTGGACGCTGTTTGGAAAAGAAGAATCGGCCGGACGACGCGCTCGACCAGTACTATTCCAATGTCATGATCCGATTCCTGCACGAACGCGAAAAGGGCGTCCGGCACGACGAGGCTGTCCGCCGCCTGTTCGAGCGCGCCTCGATCCATGCGGTGGACATTCTCGAAGCGCGCAAGGACTGGCGCCAGGCCGTCGCCGTCCTGGAACGGTCGCTGGAAGCGGATGTGTCGCCAGGCGACGATATTCGGGAACGTATCCGCAGGATACGCAGCGAATATTTCTGGCTGTTCTATTGACGAGGGGACAGGAAAGGACAAATACGCCATGATGAACGAAATGCTCGAAATGGGCGGCCCGGTCCTGTGGACCATTCTCGCCTGCGGACTGCTCGGCTTTGCCGTATTCATCGAGCGCTCTCTGCATTTGCATCGCGCCCGCATCAAGTCCGACGACTTCCTCAAAGGCATCATGAACATCTTGAACAAGGGCAATGCCAATGAGGCCCTGGCCATCTGCGACGAAACTCCCGGACCGGTCGCCTACATTGCGAAAACCGCCATCCTGCACCGGCGCGACACCCGCGAAGAGACGCGCGTCGCCTTGCGCGACGCCGCTCTGGCCGAAACCTCGCGCATGGAACGTCGGCTCGTGGTGGTGGCCACCGTTGCGCAAGTCGCGCCGCTGCTCGGATTGCTCGGCACCGCGCTCGGCATGATCGAAGCCCTGCTCGTCATGCGCGGTCAGGCGCCGCTTGTGCAATCGGCGGACGTTATGGACGGCATGGCGCGCGCTCTGATCACCACGGCCGCCGGCCTGATCGTGGCCGTGCCCAGCTATGTGTCGTTCAACCTGCTGGTCATCAAGGTGGACCGGATCGTGCTGGATATGGAAAGGGCCATCTCCGAAATCATGGCATTTCTGTCCAATCGCAACGGCCGGTCTGTCCCCGAAGGCAGGAACAACCGCCAAGGAGACGCATGAGCCAAGACAAGGTCGAGGACATCCGTCTGCATACCGTCAGCGGCTTGCGCACCCGGTTCTTTCCCAAGAACCGGATCGGCCACGGCCTGATCAGTCTGGCGCCCTGGCTCGACTTGGTCTTGCTGCTGGTTCTCTTTCTCCTGCTGCAGACCCATTTCGTGCTGCAGCCCGGCGTTCTGATTCGGCTGCCGACAACCCGGTTCTCCGACGGGTCGCGCCCGGTCATGGCCCTGGTCGTTCTTTCCGTGCCAGGCGAATCCGAGAAGGCTTTCCGTGAAATCGCGTTTTTCGACGATGCCCGCTATCGGTTGGATCAGGAGCGCTATCGCGACGCGCTGCGCGAGGCGCTGGCCGCGCGCGCGCGCAAACGTCCGGATGGCGATCTCGCGATCCTGGCCGACAAATCCGTGTCGCACGGAACCATCATGACGCTGTGCGACATGGCGCGCGATGCCGGCATCGGCCGCGTCAATGTGTCGTCGCGCGAATCCGCGCCGTGAAGCGCATAGATGTGAAGGCCTTAAATGACAAAGATGCGACGCAAACTGCCGTGGACCCTTCGCTTGCGAGGCGGCCCCTATTCCCGGGGCTGGGTCGGGTTCCCCACCGTGCTTGTGACGGTTGGCTGGATTGCGCTTTGGCTGCTGTGGCCGACGGCGCAGCCGGTTCCGCGCCCGGTTCGTATCGCATCCAGCGCCCGTATCGAACACTCGCCGCTGCCCAGCGCATGGCGTCATGCGGGGCCGCCATCGGTTTTTGTCGAACCATGGTTCCCAACGCCGTCCGGAAGCGATGAGGCGGTGCCGACGCTTTCCGCATTCCTGCCGAGAGCGGAGCGCCCGGTCATGCTGGAGCGCGAGCCGGAGCCGATTGTCATGCCGCCGTCGCTGGCGGCCGGCGTTGCGCAGCCGTTCGCAAGTCGGCTGGCGTCCTTGCCGGAGACGCAGGTGCGCTTTCCGGCGCCGCCCGACGCCATGCCGACTGTCGCATGCGAGATATCTCCCGTTTTGGAGGGCTGGGGATTTGCCGTGCCCGCTGACGCGCTGACGGCCGTGAAACAGGCGGCTGGCGTCGGTACGGTAGCTCTGCATGTCGCCCTGGACCGGGACGGTTGGCCCGAGCACGTGTTTGTCGAGGAGAGTTCGGGCGACCAGCGCTTCGATGCTATCGTTGCCCAGGCCGTTTATCGGGGGCGAACAGAGCGCCGCCCGGACACGCCCGCTGCCGGGCGCGTTGTCATCATCAAGAAAGGAACGCCGTGAAAACCATGCCTGCCATTGTACGGCTGCGCACGGGAAAGACCCATGCGCGGCTTGAAACATTTTTGCGGCGGCCGGCCTTCGACGAGCGCGCCGAGCGCGTGGCGGCCCGGACGCTGGCCGCCATACGCCGCGATGGCGAAACCGCCTTGGCCGCCTGCGCGAAACGGTTCGACGGCGTTGCGCTCGCGCCGGCGCGCTTTCGCGTGCGCGCCGCCGAATGCGCGGCAGCCGCCAAGCAAACGGACCGGCTGTTCCGAGCCGCCGTACGCGAAGCCTTGCGCCGCATCCGCGCGTTCGCCCGCGCCGGCCTGCGGCCGAACTGGCGGCAGGCCACTCCGGCCGGCGGCAGCGTCGGCGAACGTTTTCTTCCGCTCGACCGTGTCGGCGTCTACGTGCCCGGCGGCCAGGCGCCGCTGGCTTCGACTGCGCTGATGACCGCCACGCTGGCGCGGGTCGCCGGCGTGCGCGAGATCGTCGCCTGCACTCCGTGCGCCAAGGATGGCCGGGTGGACCCCTACGTGCTGTACGCCTTGCGGGAAGCCGGCGCCACGGAAATCTACCGGCTCGGCGGCGTGCAGGCCATCGGACTCATGGCCTATGGCACGCGACGCATTCCCAAAGTGCAGAAGATCGTCGGACCCGGCGGCGCCTATGTCACCGCCGCCAAGCGCCAGGTGTACGGACAGGTCGCGCTCGATCTCGTGGCCGGACCCAGCGAAATCGCCGTGCTGGCCGACGATTCCGCTTCGCCTGTCCATGCCGCCGCCGACCTGCTTTCGCAGATCGAGCACGGTACCGGGCTGGAAAAAGCGCTGTTCGTTACCGATACGCCCGCCTTGGCGGAAGCCGTGCGCGAGGAATGCCTGCGCCAGGCCGCTACGTTGAGCCG
The DNA here is from genome assembly GCA_007134465.1 of Kiritimatiellia bacterium. Classification (GTDB taxonomy): domain Bacteria; phylum Verrucomicrobiota; class Kiritimatiellia; order UBA8416; family SLMC01; genus SLMC01. The sequence continues at coordinate 14,596 of SLKS01000316.1, forward strand.
AGCCGCTTTCGTGCAACGCGTCCTCGGCAAGAATCTGCTGCTCGTGACAGCCGACTCCTTGCGAATCGGCATGGACCTGTGCAACCGTTTCGCGCCCGAGCATTTCGAGCTGCTGGTACGGCGGCCGGAAACCTGGCTCAAACGCGTCCGCGCGGCGGGGGCCGTGTTTCTCGGCCCCTGGTCGCCCGAAGCCGCCGGCGATTTCGTGGCCGGGCCCAGCCATGTGCTGCCCACCGGCGGCGCCGCGGCGATGTTTTCCGGCCTCACCGCCGACGATTTCCGGCGGCGTCTCAGCGTCATCGCCTTTTCGCGCGCCGACTTGCGGCAGACCCTGCCCGTCATCGAAACCTTCGGCCGAGTCGAGCGACTCGACGCCCACGCGCGTTCGGCGCGGGTAAGATTTTCAAGTTGACGGTTGTTGGCAATGTTCTTTTCTGCTAGATTCCTCTGCAATGGATAAACGACCTATTGGCATTGATCTGTTTGCCGGTGCTGGCGGAATGTCGATCGGTTTCGAGCAGGCTGGATTCGATATCGCAGCCGCAGTTGAAATCGATCCTGTTCATGCCGCCGTTCATCATTTTAATTTCCCGAAGACAGCCGTCTTTGTCCGATCTGTTGTTGGGTTAACCGCTCGCGAGGTGCGCAAGCGGGCGGGAATCGGACGGGGATCGGTTGATGTCGTGTTCGGCGGGCCGCCTTGTCAAGGATTCTCGCTGATGGGACAACGGCTGCTGGACGATCCGCGAAACTTTATGGTCAAGGAATTCGTTCGTCTGGTCGTAGAACTGAACGCGAAAACATTCGTGTTCGAAAATGTCAAGGGTCTCACCATTGGCCGGCACCGCGAATTTCTCGAATCATTGATCCTGGCCTTTGAAGAACAAGGGTATCGCGTCAGGTCCCCCTGGAAAGTTTTGAACGCGCTCCACTATGGTGTTCCGCAAAACCGCCAGCGCCTTTTCCTGCTTGGCGCAAGAAAGGATGTCCCGGTACCCGCCTATCCCGAAGAGACCTCCGTGCCGGAGAGCGACCTGTTTTGCGGAAATGGCAAGATGCGAACGCCAAATTGTTTCGAAGCGCTTTCGGACATTCCCGATGCCGAACAATTCGACGAGCTGATCGCATCCGACGCTGTGTCGGCATCGCTAGACGGCGCCAGGAGCAGTTATGCCAAAGAACTGCGTTGCGAAACTGACAATGCATGGCATTGCGGCTATGTTCGTCATTGGCCTGCGAACCGGTTGACGTCCAGCATGAGAACAGCGCATACGGCCATTTCCCGCAAACGCTTTGCCGCGACGCGCGAGGGAGAAGTTGAGCCTGTCTCCCGCTTCTTCAAGCTTGCCCGGTCTAGCGTTTGCAATACGTTGCGGGCGGGAACCGATGCGGCGCGCGGCGCGTTCACAAGTCCGAGACCGATCCATTACGAATACCCGCGGTGTGTCACCGTACGCGAAATGGCTAGATTGCACGGATATCCCGACTGGTTTCGCTTTCATGTCACCAAATGGCATGGCGCCCGTCAAATTGGAAATTCGGTGCCGCCCCCGCTTGCCAGAAACGTAGCCGGCTCTATTCTTCGTGCACTGGGCATTGTGCCGGTTCGTCCTGCTCGGGCATTGGAACTTGGCAAAGTCGATCTGCTCGAAATGGATATGGGGAAAGCCGCCGATTACTGGAACGTGCCGGTTCCCATCGGAAAACGCGACCGCAAAAGCGGCATGCGAAAACGTAAGCAATGGGAAATCGATTTTGCCGTCACGGCATAAGGGAGTGTTTCATGAGTGCGCCGAACAACAGAAGAGATAACCGATACGCCGCGCTGATCGAAAGCATATTCCGCAAAGGCTACAGGAAAGGCGCAGCGGAAGTGCCGTTCCATCGCGACGCGTTGACGGCAGCGGCAAAAAAACTGAAAATAGATTTGCCCAAAAATCTTGGCGATGTGGTTTATTCCATTCGCTACCGGATGGCCTTGCCAAAGGCCATTGCAAAAACACAGCCTTCTGGCAAAGAATGGGTCATTGAAGGCCGGGGACGGTCTCAGTACGCATTTCGGTTAGTTCCGGTCAACCGCATTTCGCCCAATCCGAATTTGGCGGCAATTAAAATCCCCGACGCTACGCCGGAAATTGTTTCCGCCTATGCTCTTTCCGACGAACAAGCCCTTCTCGCCAAGGTGCGCTACAATCGCCTTCTCGACATATTTCTGGGCGTCGCGGCTTATTCTTTGCAAAATCATCTGCGAACTGCGGTGAGCGGGCTGGGTCAAGTCGAGATCGACGAAATATACGTTGCTGTCGACAAGAAGGGTCGGCAGTTTATCCTTCCTGTGCAGGCCAAGGGCGGCCATGATCGATTGTCCTCCGTTCAGGCGCGCCAAGATATCGCGTGCTGCGCGGAAAAGTTTCCCAACTTGATTTGCCGTGCGATTTCCGCCCAGTTTGTCGAAAGCGATCTCATCGCGCTGTTCGAACTCGGTGTGCGCGATGGAGATGTTCGCGTCGTGGAAGAGCGGCATTACAGGCTGGCGCCGGCCGATATCATTACGAGCGAAGATCTTCGCGAATACGCCAAAGGCGCATAAGGATTCTGCCCCCATGATCCGTCCATCCGTACAGCGTCTGCGGGCCTATGTTCCCGGCGAACAGCCGGACGAGCCCGACATTGTCAAGCTGAACACGAACGAGAACCCGTACCCGCCGGCGCCGGGCGTGGCGCGCGCCTTGCGCGACTACGACGCCGAACGGCTGCGGCGCTATCCGGACCCGAACGCGCGCGCCCTGCGCCGCGCCATCGCCGACCGGCACGGCTGCGACGAAACCCGCGTCTTCGTCGGCAACGGGTCCGACGAAGTCCTGGCCCTGTGCACGCGCGCGTTTGTCGAGGACGACGGCGTCATCGGCCATTTCGAGCCGTCCTATTCCCTGTACCCCACGCTGGCCGCCATCCGCAACGTGCCGACGCGGCCCGTACCGCTGGCCCCCGACTTCGGCTGGACCGAACCGCCGGCCGATGCCGGCGAACTCTTCTTTCTGACCTGCCCGAACGCGCCGACCGGCATGGCCTATCCGCTTGAAACGATCCGCGCCTTTTGCGAACGGCATCCCGGCGTGGTGGCGGTGGATGAAGCCTATGCCGATTTCGCCCGCCGCGACGCCATGCCCATCGCCCTGTCCCTCCCGAACGTGCTTGCCGTGCGCACGTTCTCGAAGGCTTTTTCGCTGGCCGGCCTGCGGGTCGGCTATGCCGTCGGCGCGCCGGAACTGATCGCCGCGCTGGACAAGATAAAGGACTCCTACAACCTCGACGGCGTCGCCCAGACCCTGGCGCTGGCCGCCTTGCGCGAAATCGGGCACATGCATGCCAATGTCGAACGCATTCGCGCAACGCGCGACCGGCTGGCGGAGGCGCTGCAAGCGCTCGGTCACAGGGTCTGTCCTTCGGAAACGAACTTCCTGTGGATGGAACCGGCCGGCATATCCGCCGAGGACCTGTTCGGCTTCCTGCGGCGCCGGCGCATTCTCGTGCGCTATTTTCCCGGCCCGCGCACCGGCGCGTTTCTGCGCATCACCGTCGGAACCGATCCCGAGACCGACCGGCTGATCGAAGCCCTGCGCCAGGCAGGCTAAGGTTTCTTCCGTGTCAGCAGCACGTTCAGCATCCAGACCGTCACGACGCAGCCGCCGACGAGCGACAGCCAAAGCGCAAGCGGCTCGTTCATGACCGGCGCCTTGTCCAGCAACGTCCACAGGCCGCGAAAGAGAAACACGCTCGCCACGACCAACGCCAGCTCGGCCAGCAATATCGGAATCCTTTTTTTCATTTCCGTCCTTTCCGCGCAGATTTTCGCTGCGATATTCTCCCCGAACTCAGCCGTCCGCTCTTCCCGATCGCATGGCTTCTCTCGTCCCGTATGGCGCTTTCGAGGTTCGCTCTCAGCCGTTCTGTTTGTGACAAACAGTATCTGTCGGGAGCTAAAGCCCCGGAGAACTTCCTCCTAAAGGCGGCGCTCTGGCTCGTTTTGTCAGAGTCCCGGCCTCAGCCGGAAGCTATGCCGCCGCTTCAGCGGCGCGTCCGGATGCCATGATGCGAATGGCTGGTTCGCGCGTCCGCCATGTCTACAGCCTTCGGGCTTCGCGCTCCTGCCTGCGCCGAGCCTTCGGCAGGCAGGTCGGATTTCCTTCGGGCTACCTCCTTCGCCTTTCAGGCTTCCGCCTCCGCAAGAACAGCTACGGCGGGACAAGACGACGGACAAGCGGGTGCTTGGGTGTTTCGGATTTGAACAATACACCTTGGTACGCCTTGGATGCAATGTTTTTCGAGACGATCATGCCGCCGGAACCGATTTATACGCCCTGTGACCCACGGTATTGCCCGCCCCGCAGATACCTATGGACAAAGGCCGCGCGGGCGTGATACAAAGCCTGAAAGTATTCGTTCCGCAAGTTCTTAACCCACGCAAGGAATCGTCGCGCATGAAAACGAAAGCACGCAAAGCCGCCGTCTCGCGCAAAACCCGCGAAACGGATATTGCCGTCAGCCTGAACCTGGACGGGAAAGGCATTGGCCGGATTCAAACCGGACTGCCCTTTCTCGATCACATGCTGGAGCTGCTGTCCAAGCATTCGCTGATTGATCTGACGCTGCGCGCGAAAGGCGATCTGGCCGTGGACTACCATCACACGGTCGAAGATATCGGCCTGACCCTCGGTATGGCGCTGGACAAGGCCTTGGGCGACCGGCGCGGCATTGTGCGCTACGGGTCCGCCACCGTGCCCATGGACGAGGCGCTCGCGCGCGCGACCATAGACCTGGGCGGGCGTCCGTGGCTGGTCTGGAATCTGGCCTGCCGCAAACGCAAAATCCTGGAATTCGACCTGTCCCTGCTGCAGGAGTTCTTCCAGGCGCTCGTCGTGCAGACGCGCATGAACCTGCATGTGGAACAGGTCTACGGCGCCGAGGCGCACCATGCCTGCGAAGCCGTCTTCAAAGCCGTCGCGCGCGCCCTGCGCCAGGCTAGCGAACACGATCCCCGCTCCCGCGCTCTGCCCTCGAGCAAGGGGGTGCTGTGAAGGCCGGCGGCGGATCGGTTTCGCGCAGACGCCTTTCGAGACAGGCGAACGGACGAGGTGAATCATGATCGCGACACTGGACATCAAAGGCTTCAAATCGGTTAAAGACATCCATCTCGACTGCAAGCGAATCAATCTTTTCATCGGCGAGCCCAACACCGGCAAGTCCAACATTCTGGAGGCATTGGGTTTCCTTTCCTTCTGCGGACGGGGCGGCAATCTGCGCGATTATGTCCGGCTCGATACGACTCCCGCCCTGTTCTACGACGCATTCGTGGAACCCGGCCTCTGGAGTCTCAAATGCGGCGGCGACATCAAGGCAGAGATCGTCGCCACGTACCGAAACAACCGCTTCGAGTTTGCCCGGTCCGAACAAACAAAGCCGTTTCTGTCTCTTGATCATCAGGCAAAGGCATTGGGGGGTGGAAGCTGGCAGCGGGAATTCGAAACCATCCGGTTCTACAGGCCGAGTTCGTTCGAGAAGTTCGAAGCGGCGGACTTGGGAGGGCTTCTGCCGCCGGATGGCCGGAATCTCGTAGCGCAGGTCTACTCGTCCAGGGAATTGCGGCAATTGGTTGCGGAGTACTATGCGCCGTCCGGATGGTTGTTCGTGATCAAACCGCACGAACGCAAATTCGAAATCCAAAAGCAGATGGAAGGCGTAGCCGTAGGGCTGCCGTTCCACCTCGGCTCGGACACGCTGCAACGCATGGTATTCTACGCCGTGGCCATAGACTCGAACAAGGAGAGCGTTTTGGTCTTCGAGGAGCCGGAATCGCATGCCTTCCCGTACTACACCAAGCATCTCGGCGAACGGATCGCCATGGACGAAAACAGGAACCAGTATTTCATCGCGACCCACAACCCCTATCTGTTGACGGCAATATGGGAAAAGTCCGCGGCCGGCGACGTGGCGGTGTTCGCCACGTACTACAAGGACTTTGAAACGAAGGTGAAACCACTGACTCCTGACGACATGGCCTGGTTGTTCCAAGCCGACCCGTTTCTGGGGGTAAGTCATTTGGTCGAGGAGGCCCCATGAGGGTCATGGTGGAGTGTTGTCACGATACCGCTCTGGCACGCGCCCTTGGCGTTCCGTTGCGGAACCTGGGACACGAGCATGGGAAAGGCAACGTGCTTCTGGCGCTGGCAAAATGGCGCGGGCAAGCGATCGGCATCGTGGACGCCGATCCCGGCAAACAGGACAGCGTTCCAAGAGAGATCGCGAAGTACCTTCCGAAACTGACCGCGCATGGTCTTACACTAATGACCCACTGCGAGGATGCCGGAAAGTCGCTTGTTGTGATTGCCCCCATTCTGGAAGAGTGGCTGGTGGAGCGCGCGGAAGTGAGCGGTCTGCGTCTTGCACGCTACGGGTTGCCGGACTCCGCTCGTTTGATGCACAGAAGTCCGCGCTATGACCGGAAGCCGGGATTTCGACGGTTTCTTGCCGATTTGTCCGGAGATCAAGGCATGGCGACTCTCAAAAAATGGCTGGGTTTTTGAAGGGTGACGGATGCAACTCAAGGAGTACCAGGTACGCGCGCTTGAGACGACCAGTATCTATCGTGAGCATCCGACCGCCTGGCGCAAGAAGACCGAGGCTATCCAGGCCTCGAAATCGATTTCCCGGCGGAGGCGTGGGAAAAGGCGGGCATGGCCCGGCGATACGCGGTCGCAAGCAGGGCAACAGGAAGCCGTCAATCGTTGTCGTTTCCAGATGGGCTCGCGGTCGGCGGTCTCGCTGTTATCTCGGATTCTTCCATGACTTCGTTTCGCCGGATGAAATCGCTGAACCAACGGAACGTTTGCGCCCGATCCGAAATGAATACCAGGACATTGCAAAACGCCAAATAGAACGCTTTCAGGTGCGAAGCGTATTGCTTCGCGAAAGCCTGGGGAGCAAGATCGGAGCCGCTTCGGCTGACGACAGGCGTTCCGGACAGACAGCCGGCAACAAGAGCCAATCCTGCGGCGAAGAAAGTCCGCAGAACAATCCATGTCTTCATAACGGGAGGGTCCTACCGTTCGCGTTGTTCGCCCTTGACCATGGGCACGAACCGGACGGGCAGATCGGCGGTTTTTCGGATGCGGCCGTCCTGTTTGCGCAGAATGACGAGCCGTTGCGTGCCGACGCCGACCGGCACGATCATGCGTCCGCCGTCCTTGAGCTGTTCGACAAGGGCTTTCGGCACGTTTTCGGGAGCGCAGGTTACAATGATGGCGTCGAACGGCGCATGCTCGGGCCAGCCCTGGTATCCGTCGCCCGCGCGCACGGCCACCTCCTCGAAGCCTTCGGCTTTCAGAACGGTTTTCGCATGTTCGGCCAGTTCGGGAACGATTTCGATGGTGTACACTTTCGCGTCCATGGCGGCCAGCACCGCCGCCTGATAGCCGGATCCCGTTCCGATTTCCAACACCTTTTCGCCGGGCTGCACCTTCAGGACATCGGTCATGTAGGCCACAATATAGGGCTGGGAGATGGTTTGGCCGTGCCCGATCGGCAACGGATGGTCCCCGTAGGCGCGGTCGCTTCGGAATTCGTCGGGGATGTAGCGATGCCGCCGGACAGCGCGCATGGCGGCCAGCAGACGTTCGTCTTCGATTCCGCGCTGACGGATCAGCCGCACCATGGCTTCCCGCATCGGAGCCCAGCGTTCGTCTTTCTGCGCCATGGCCGTCTCCTCCCGCATGCCGTTTTCCGGCGCGACCGGCGCCGTTTCCGTCTCGGGCTGCGCCCGCATCCGGCCAACCGGCTCGGCACAGGAAACCGAGGCCGTTGCCAGGCCAAGCAAAGCCATCCGTCGCGTAAAACTCCATATTATGCTTTTCATACTCTCAGACTAGCCTTGCCGGTGTTCGCTGTCAAGTCCGTTCACGGCCTTAACAGCCATCATTCGTGGTTCCGGCGTGCGGTTGCCCGACGAGCCCGATGCTCGTTATTCCCTTGCCAAACGGACTTGTCTTTGGTTGAAGAGAAGCGAAACAGGAGGGCGCATGAACAGAAGCTATGACGAAATCAAGGGACGGCTGGCCGAGCATGGCCAGGAGCATGTGCTGCGCTTCTGGGCGCAACTGAACGAGTCGCAGCGGCAGGCGTTGCTGGATCAGCTTGCCGATCTCGATTTCGAGGCGTTGGCCCGCATGCGAACGCTGCTGAAGTCCGGCCACGAGCCGGTCGCGTCCGGCGCGTTTCGTCCGGCGCCCGTAGTGCGGCTCGAAGGCGCGGAACGCCAACAGGCGCACGAAGCCGGAGAAGCCCTGTTGCGCGCGGGCGAAGCCGGCTGCATACTCGTGGCCGGCGGCCAGGGTACGCGGCTGGGATTCGACGGGCCCAAAGGCTGCTTCCCCATCGGGCCGATCTCCGGCGCCACCCTGTTTCAAATCCACGCCCGAAAAATACTGGCCCTGGAAAAACAGTATGGCGCGCCTGTTCCGTTCTACATCATGACCAGCCTCGAAAACGACGGCGCGACCCGCGCGTTCTTCGAACGGCACAACTGTTTCGGACTCGATCCGCAACGCGTGCTCTTTTTCAGTCAGGGTCTGTGGCCCGCCATGACCGACGACGGGCGCATGGTCCTGGAACGGCCCGACCGCGTTTTCATGAGCCCCGACGGCCATGGCGGACTGATTCGCGCCTTGGACGAACGCGGCATGCTCGACGACATGGCCCGGCGCGGCCTGTCCGTTCTGTTCTATTTCCAGGTGGACAATCCGCTCGTGGACATTGCCGATCCCGCTTTTCTTGGCCTGCATCGCCAGCGTCAAGCCGAGATGTCCGTGAAAGTGTGCGCCAAGTCCGGGCCCGAAGAGAAGGTCGGTGTGGTCGTGACCCGCGACGGACGCGACGCCGTGGTCGAATACAGCGAGCTGACCCGCGAACAGATGTATGCGACCGGGCCGGACGGCGAGCTGCTGTTCCGGTACGGCAGCGTGGCCATCCACGCGTTTTCACGCGATTTCCTCGCGCGGGCGACCCGCATACCCATGCCGATGCATATGGCGCGCAAAAAGACGCCGTACTGCGACGAGTCCGGCGACACGGTCAAGCCGGACGCGCCGAATGCGATCAAATTCGAGAAATTCATTTTCGACTTGCTGCCGGAAGCGGAGCGAACAGTTAACCTGGAATTCGCGCGCGAGGACGAATTCTCGCCGGTCAAGAACGCGACGGGCGACGATTCGCCGGTCACGACCCGGCGCGACATGATGCGCAAGGCCGCGCGTCGGCTCGCAGCCTGCGGCGCGAGCATTCCCCGTTCCAAGGACGGAGACCCCCTGTGCAAGCTGGAGATGGATCCGCTCTTCGATTGCCGGCCGGAATCCTTGCGCGCCCTGCTCGGCCCGGAAATGACCATCGAAAAGGACACGCTGCTGCAGGACAAGCCATCCTAAATCACGGCTCATCCACCGGTGGCGCCGATGCCGGGAACCGGCCCGAATGGCGTGCAGTTCAAAGGCATTTGTCGGGATTGGGCAAATGGCGAAAGATTATTTGAACAGAAATCACGATGAATTTACCGAAGAGGGTGTGCAATGGATTGAATCGTGCCGGAACGGCGCTGTAATGTAGGGAGCCATGGTGGCGGATTCATGGTGTGTCTTCCGACAAATGCGGAGACATGGTATGTTTCGCTGCCAGTCATTGTCAACAGCCAAAGCCCTTCCCGCCAGCCATTCGCATTATGGAATCCGGACGCGCCGCTGAAGCGGCGGGATAGCTTCCGGCTGAAGCCGGGACTCTGACAAAACGAGCCAGAGCGCCGCCTTTAGGCGGAAGTTCTCCGGGGCTTTAGCTCCCGGCAGATACA
>SLKS01000052.1 GCA_007134465.1 Kiritimatiellia bacterium
AAAGCCGGTGGCGGTGTGCGGTTCGGCGCCGTAGCGGAAGGCGACCCGGCAGGCGAAGGGCGGACTGCTCCAGCAGCCGCCGCGCAGGGCGCGCGCGGCGCCGCGGTCAGGGCCGCGCGGATTGACGACGGGGAATCCGCGCGGGATTCGATAGTCGCCGAGCCAGTTCCAGCACCATTCCCAGACGTTGCCGGTCGTATCGTGGAGTCCGAATCCGTTGGGCGGGAAGCGGCCGACGGGGAGAGTGCGCGGGAAGCCGTCGGGCGCGTCGGGATGGACGCCGGCTTGCGGGGAGATGTCGTAGGCGACGGACGGGCGCGCCCGGTAATGGGCGCGGGCATGGGCGATGACGTTGGTGTCGGCCCAGGAGAAGCGGCGCCCGGTTTCGCCGCCGCGCGCGGCGGCTTCCCATTCGGCTTCGGTGGGCAGCCGGTATCCGGCGTCCCAGCGCACCCAGGCGTTGCGGATGTCAATCTGGCCGGCGCGATAGACGTCGGTCAGGGAGGGCGAAAGCGTATAGGCGGGCGGGCGTCCTTCCATTTCGCTGCGGGCGTTGCACCATTTGACGGCGTCGTGCCAGGAGACGGAATGGACGGGATGATCGGGGGCGAGCGCGACGGGGGTGCGCGAGAAGGCGTAGCCGTTGGTCAGGGCCCAGGCGGCGACGGCGTCCCAGCGGGCTTTCGTGACCGGATGCGCATCTATGCGGAAGGAATCAAGCTGAACGATATGAACGGGGCGCTCGTGGCGCAGGCCTTCGTTGAAGCTGTCGCCGATCGCATAGCGGCCGCCGGGAATGGCGACCATGCCTTCCGGAACGGTTTTCGGAGCGACCGCCGGCCGGGGTGCGGCGGCGGTTTCCGCAGCGGGCGCCGGTTCGGCAGGAACCGCGCGCGCCGTTTGCTGCGGGGCGGAAACTGCGCGGTCGAATTCGCAGGACGCCCGCGCTTTGGGTTCCAGACGCAGCCGCTGGATGCGGACGGGGTTCTTTTCTCCAATGAACACGCGTTCGGAGGAGGCGGCGATCCACCAGGGATCGCCAAGAAAAATCGTTTCGCCTGCGGAGACGGAATCGCGATTGCCGGCCTGGCCCCAGTGCGCGACGAGGTTGCCGGCGGTATCGAGCAGGGCGACGCGGTGGCGGACGCTGTCGGGCACGACCAGGCGCCCGAATTCGTCGCTGTCGAAGCGGCCGCCGTTGCATACGCAGCGTTCGGCATGGGTCACGCCCTGGTACTGGGCGGGAATGGGACTGAACACGCCATGCCGCATCCAGCGCGCGCCTTGCATGCGCAGCTTGTGCAGGTTGTGCGGATGCCAGTGGATTTCCGGCGCGGGTTTCCACAGGTCGTCGGGCGGGCGCGACGGCATGTCGAAAACGGCTTCTTCGGGCAGACCGACGATTTGGCCGCCTTCCGGGCCGAAGGCGAAGATGCTGCCCTGCCAGCGGAGCAGCGGATCGAAGCGGGCGTCGGCGGTCATGACCGGATAGGGGCGCGCGAGCGGGTCGGGCAGGACGGCGGCGAAGTCGTGCGGATAGGCGACGCCGAGCGGCATGACGCTTTCTCCGACATAGACGCGGCCTTGCGGGTCGCTGCGGATGCCCATGGCGCCGGCGCGCAGGTGCGCGATATGGCGGGGGTTCTTCATGGCGCCGTCGGGTCCGAATTTCGCGACGGCGGTGCGAAGGTTCCAGCCGCGTTCCCAGAGGGCGCGCGGTTCGCCGGGCGTTTCCTGGTCATAGTACATGACGAAGATGTTGCCGTGCCGGTCCACGGTCAAGCCGCGCGAACTCCAGGCGCTGGCGCCTTTCACGGCTCGCACGATCGGGTCCGTTTCCATGCGGCCGCCCGCGAAGGGGATTTGGCGGCCGTCCAGCGAGAAGCGGCGCAGCCGGATTCGGTTCCAGCCGCCCCAGGGGCCGCCGTCCCACGTGAGCGCGTACAGCGAGTTGTCGTGGCCGAGCGCGGCTTCGGCAATGAAGAAGCGTTCTTCGCCGTCGGCGGAGAGCAGCGGCAGTTCCGCGAGGGGGCGGCCGTCGGCATCGTAGCGAAGCAGGCGGTCGCGGGCATTGACGTACAGTTGGTTGCGTTCGGAATCGAACAGGAGATGAAGCGGGACCGGCGTAACGCCGTTTTCCGGGACGGGGCAGATGTCGCGATGTTCGCCGAAACGGGCGCCTTCGTCCTCGATGCGCAGGAGCCGCCACCGCGCGTGGCGGGCGTCGGGCGCCGACAGGCCGATCCACGCGACCGGACGTTCGCCGGAGAAGTCCACGGTCATGGTCAGGCGGTAGGAGGGGCCGGGCCGCCAGGTGGTGTCCAGCCGCAGAAACGGGTGCTCCAGTTCGGTTTGCTGTTCCAGTTGGCCGTCGGGTCCGAAGCGGAGCAGACGGGCTTCGGTCAGGGTGGGCGGGAAGTCGCGGATGCCGCGCCGATAGCCTTCTTCATGGCCGGCCAGCACATAGACTTGTCCGGTTTGCGGATGGACGGCGACCTGTTGCGGGCGTTCGACGGCGAAAGAGCGGACGAGGCCGGCGCCGGGCGTGTAGACGGCGATGTTGTTGCCGCCGTAATTGCAGACGTAGACCCGTCCTTGCGCGTCGGTGGCGACGCCTTTGGGCCGGTTGACGCTGAAGCCGGGGCCGCCCCGGTTCTCGTCGTCGCCCGTGAAGATTTCGGGCGGACCGGGATTGTCGAGCCGGATCCGGTACACGGCGTGCCGGTAGACGGTGGTTCGCGCGTCGTGCCCGAGATAGCCGGCTTCGGATCCGGCCATATACAAGGTGTCGCCGGCGGGACAGACGGCGACCGAGAGGAAGCCGGCATCGGGCAGTTTGGTGAGGCGCGTGTCGAACGCGTGGGCCGGCACGCTGCCGTCCGTGCCGATGCGCAGGAGCGTGCGGGAGCCGCCCGGCGGGCCGGGAATCAGGAGTTCGCCGCGCGCGGACAGGGCCATGCCCGCCATGTTGCCGGCCGGAAGATCGAGCCGGAGATGGCCGCCGGGCATGTCGAAGCGGCGTTGAAAGCGCCAGGTTCCGTCCGGCAGCCGGACGGGATCGAGTCCGGCCAGCTTTTCGCGGGGCATCCCGGGCGGGGGCGGCGCGATTTGGCGCAGGTAGCGTCCCTCGCTGTCGAGCACGAGAATGCCGGCATTGGCAGCCAAGTAGCCGCCTTCGGAGACGACGATGAATATCTGGCCGGCGCCGTCGGACGCGATGCCGTGAATTTGGCCGTACCAGTTCGGCTGGAAGCCGATCGAGCCGTCGTAGACGGCGCGTGTTCCCACGCCGATGTCGGCACGGTAGCGGCCGGGAGGAACGGGGTCGCCGCGGTCGTCGGTTCCGTCCCAGGTCAGCGTCTGGTCGAGCGTGTCGGCGGCGAAGGGGGCGGGGGCGTTGTCGCCGAGCATGCCGGCCGCGAGATGGCGCACGGTGCGGCCGTCGGCGTCGAGGATGCGCACGGCGGCATCGGCGGGCGCGGCGAGGGCGAAGGCGATTCTCGTTTCGCCGTCCGCCGTTTCGGCGGCGGGCAGACGCGCGAAGGCGCCGGGCGCAGGCGGCGCAGGCGCGCGGCCCATGCCCCAGGCCGAGGCGGCAAGGGCGGAACAGAGCAGCGCGACAGGCAGGGAGCGCTTGTCGCGGGCGCGGGACATGCGGCGGAATAGAGGGAGGTGCATGGGGGTCTCCTTTATCATCTTCTTTTTTACGTCCTTTTCGGTTGACGACTACGGCGACGACTACGGTGGACGATTTAGACGTTTTTGCGTGTGTTTTTTGCGCCTCCGGCGAGATCCCTCGCAGGCTTCCGCCTTCGATAGACAACTACGGCGAGACACGCGGGATGACGGACTGTTTTAGTGTGGCGCCCTATTTTTTGTCATTCCGAGCTTGCGAGGAATCTCGGCCGAAGGCCGTTGGGTTGCGGGCGCAGCCCGCGTTAGAGAATTTCTCCTCGTAATCCGCTCTCGTCGCCGCTCTCGTTCACCGATCTCATGGGTGCAGATCATTCCTCTGCTCGTTGCGTTCGCACCAGGCATGGAGCATCGTAATGACTCTCACTTGCTTTGCCTTTCCCTCTGCAATTCGGGATTCCGTGGTTTCATATCTCGCGGCCATAAGGTCCAGCAGCAGAAGGGCCTGATAGGCGTGCTCCTGCGCTGTTCTCATAAAGCGGTTCTGATCGGCCACGGCTTTCCGCCCATGGCCTTCAGCTATATTCAGCACCGTCCCGGTGGTGCTCGTGTCCAGTTTGCGCTGAGTTCGGCTCCTTGGCGTCAACTCCTCAACGAATTGCTGAATCCACCTGACGCCATCCAGTGACACCTGGTACATGTCGAGAGCTGCAAAAGGAAACATCGACGTGCCGTATGGCGTGTGCTGCTCCCTGACAACCCGAGAAACACAGGCCCTCTTCAGGCCTAACAGCATCCCGCGTATCCGCCAGAGGTTCTGTGTGCCCGCCGTGTGCGAGGATTCATCTATTACGCGCTTGGCCAGACACACATCAAGGGAGGCAGCACATTCGTGCGTCGAACCAATGCACACATCCATGTAGTTTGCGCGCGACGCCGAACCTGCAGGCTGCCCGTTCCCGCGCATGAGATTCACCCCTATACTCTCCATCGCTCGATCCAGATGGTCCAATGCCACGATTGGACATGCGGCCTCTGCTACGATATCCGAGCACAAACTTGCCGTTTCCAGATAGACCCCGTAGATGTCTAGTTGCTCGTGAGGTAGCTTCTTTTGCGATTGCTTTCTCATACTCAGTCTCTTTGCGGTCAACGAGAGCGGCGACGAGATTGGTGGACGATTTAGAGAATTTCTCCTCGTAATCCGCTCTCGTCGCCCGCTCTCGTTCACCGATCTCATGGTGTCATGCTATTCATAAAAAGTCTGATTGTCCCCCTATGGCGTCTCGGCGGAGAGCAGGGCGACCAGTTCCTCGTAGGTGCGCGCCTGGCGGACATGGTCAATCCAGCCTTCGACATGGAACATGGCGGAGACGGCGGCCAGGCGGCGCAGATGCTCTTCGGGGCTTTCGTCGGGGATGCCCAGCAGCAGAATGACGACGCGCGGGGTAGACGCGTTCGAAGCGGACGGCGTTTCTTCGGCGAAGCCTTCGGGGCGCGTGGCCAGCAGAACCAGTGGCGCGGGCGGCACGGCCTTGTGGGAATGGAGCAGGAGGCATTCGGGCGCGATATGCAGCGCGGCATCGCGCGCCATGGCGTCGAGGTCGGCCAGCAGGCGGCGCCGCGCGGCGGGCTGCGTTTCCGTGAAGACGGTTTCGACCATGCGCTTGACGGCTTCCGAAAGCGAAGACTCGGCCATGTTCAGGAAAACCTGAGGCGGCGGGAACAGTCCCTGAAATTGCACGACCGGACTCTGCTCGGCGGCGGCAGGATCCTTCTCCCATTTCATCTCCGGCGGATAGACGATGAGGCAAGGCCGCTGCCCGAGCAGACGTTTCATCAGGTTGGGGAGCCGGGCATGGGCGGGTTTCCAGGCCAGTTGTCCGGTGCGCGCAAGAAAGACCACGCACAAATCGTTTTCGCCAACCATCTTCTGCAATTCCAAGGGCAGCCGCGACCAATGGGCAAGGGGGCTTCGTTCCACGCCTTGCTCGTTCGGCTTGAGGAACTGGCGGCGTTCCATGGCCTGCAATGTAGACTGTTCGGCCAGCACGCACAGGGAGACGCCCGCCTGGTTCAGGAGGCGGCGCATGGCGTTCCAGGCGGCAGGGAAGCCGGCCTGCCGTTCCATGAGCGGCGGCACGGCGGCCAAAATGCGGCGGCAGGTGTTGACCGGCGCCGGATGAATGAAGCGGAAGACCATGTGGCGGCCCAGCTCGATCAGGCGCGAAGGCACGTGCTCGAATTCGCCCGGAAAGGCCAGTTCGTCGTCCAGCACAAGTGTGGAAATGCGCAAGTCGCGCGACGAGCCGAGGATTTCCTCCACCATCTTGTCCGATAGCCGAACGATCGGATTGACAGGCGTCTCGGCTTCCACGGCCTGGAGCGTGGCGGCGGCCAGCGCCTTTTCGGCGGCGGCTACGGCGGTGTCGGGGTCGTCGCTTTCAGGGGCGATCATGGCCGGATAGAGCGCTTCCCCCGAGCGCGGCCGGCGCAGCATCATGGCCAGCGCCATGAGCGGTTCGATGCGTTGCGCGGAACCGATCGGGATCATGATGCGTTCGGGGGCGCCGGAACTGTCCAGTTCATGTTCGCCGATGCGCAGGGCCAGTCTTCGTCCGTAGCGCTCGGTGACCCACGGGCCGAGCAGGCAGGTGGCCAGAATCATGAGAATGGTGCCGTTCAGAACTTCGTCCGAGAAGATGCCGAGCCGCACGCCGACAATCACGGCGGCCAGCGTGGCGGCCGCCTGGTTGACGCTGAGCCCGAACAGGATGCCGGTTTCTTCCCGGCTGAACTTCAGGGCCTTGCCCGTGATGACGGCGGCCAGGAATTTCGTGACGTATCCGGCGGCCACCATGTAGAGCATGACCATCCAGGCTTTGGGCGAGCCGATCAGCAGGCCGACATCCACTCGCAAGCCGACCGAGAGCAGGAAGAAGGGAATGAACAGCGCTTCGCCGACGAACCGCAGCCGGATCATGAGGCGGCTCTGCTCGGGAATGAGCAGGTTGAGCGTGAGTCCGGCCAGGAACGTGCCGATGATGGGTTCGAGTCCGGCCAGCGGCGCGAGCACGGCGCAGCCGTAGGCGAACGTCAGAACAAACAGGAAGCCGGGTACGCCTTCCACGTTGCCGACATGCCGGAAGAACCAGCGGCTGAGCCGCGGCGCGATCCAGACGATGGCCCCGGTATAGACGACGAAAAGGCTGGCTTGCCGGACCCAGAACAGACCGGTCAGTCCGCCGGAGCGCGTGGATTCGGCCACAACGGCTAGCACGAGCAGGGCGAGCGTGTCGGTGATGACGGTGCCGCCGGCCGTGGTGGTGACGACTCGTTCCTTGACCAGGCCCAGTCGCTGGATGATGGGGTAGGGCACGAGCGTGTGCGAGGCGAACATGCTGGCCATGAGAATGGCCGCCGGCCAGGGGAAACCCAGCAGCCAGACGGCGCCCAGCGTGCCGAGAATCTGGGGGATAAGAAAGGTCCACATCCCGAAAACGACGCTGAAGCGTCGCTCCTGGCTGAACCGGTGCATGTCAATTTCCAGGCCAACCAGAAACATCAGATAGAGCAGGCCGGCCGATCCGAGCGGCTGAACGAGGCTGTCTTCCGGGATGAGTTCGGTCGCGTGCGGGCCCAGGGCAACGCCGGCCAGGATCAGGCCGATCAGGCCGGGCAACTTGAACTTCTCGAACAGGAGCGGCACGGCCAGCACAACGGCCAGCGCCAGGGCGAACACGACCATGGGGTCGGACATTTCGAATCGGTGCAGGTCGGCATTGGCCAGCGGCCAGCCGACGAATAGCGACTCCAATGCATGGGGAGCGAATGGCATAGGCGATCAATGGCCTTCCGTTATTCCACGAGACGATAGTGAAACGGCTCCAACTGTGCGCGATCGGCCGACCGATAGCAAGGACGAAATCACTGCGCCCCGAAACGGACGTTCTTGACGGTTTGCGCATGGCGCTTTACGGTTGCGGAATCATGGAATTCCTTTTCGACGCATTAAGTTCCTGGCGGAATATGCTGGGCGATCACACGCTGTTTGTGCTGGGCGCCATGTTGCTGGCGGGATATATGACCGGCGCGTTTGCCGGGCGAATAGGTCTGCCGGAGATTACGGGGTTTGTTTTGGCC
>SLKS01000084.1 GCA_007134465.1 Kiritimatiellia bacterium
ACTTGAGGCGGGTCGCGCATTTCACCCATATTTCAATATGCGAGAATCGCGCGACCCGCCTCAAGCCCCGCATCCGCAGACGTTTGCGCACTCTCGCGACGAAAACCTCGCTTGCTTTGGGATTAACGCCACAACTCGCGGCCCCTCACGCTTGCGGCAATTTCGCATGCCGCTCGGCAATGACAGCGGCCAGCTTGTCAAGCGCGGCGTAATCGTCGGCGCGCGGCAGGCCCTTGCACAGAACCGTGCCCAGCACGTCCACCTTCAGGTTGGGGATGAGGCCGGCAATCTGTTCCACCGCCTTGGTGCCCCAACCGTAGGAGCCGAAAATGGCCGCATGCTTAAGCTTGGGCCGCAAGGCGTTGGCCAGATGCGTGGCCGAGAAGACGGCCGGATGCGGCCCCACATGCACGGTGGGCGTGCCAATGGCGATGGTGGCCGCGTCCACCAGGGCGATGGCCAGCTTGCCGATGTCCGTTGCGGCCAGATCGAACAGGGCCACGTTCACGCCTTGCGCCACCAGCGCGTCGGCCAGGCGGTCGGCCATGCGCTGCGTGCTGCCGTGCATTGAAATGTAGGGCAGCACGACCGTGTTGGAAATCCGGTCCGATACCCAGTCGGCATAGGCGTTCAGAATCGTCTCGGGCCGATTGTAGACCGGTCCGTGGCTGGGCGCGATCATTTCCGCGCCCAGTTCGCGCACGCGGGTCAGGTGGCTGCGAATGGTTTTCCGGAACGGCATCATGATTTCCGCGTAGTAGCGCTTGGCCGCCTCCTCGACATAGGGTTCGTCGGCGGCATACAGGTTCGACGTGGACAAATGCGACCCGAAAAAATCGCAGGAGAACAGAATCTTGTCCTCCGCCAGCCAGGTCGTCATGGTTTCCGGCCAGTGCACCCAGGGCATGTGCAGAAACTGCAGAGTCTTGTCGCCGAGCGAAAGCGTCTCGTTGTCGGCCACGGTGCGGATGCGGGCTTCCGGCACGCCCAGATGATCCGCCAGCAGGTCTTTGGCCTTGGGCGTACAGAGCAGAAGGGCGTCCGGATATTTCGCCAGCACGGCGGGGATGGCCCCGGAATGATCCTGCTCGGCATGATGCGAGACGACGTAATCCACGTTCGGCACGTCCGCCAACTGCTCCAGCAGCGCGTCTTCGAACGGGGGATCGGCGCTGTCGAGCAGCGCGGTCTTCTCCGAGCCCCGCACCAGGTACGCATTGTAGCTTGTGCCGTCGGGCAGGGGAATGAGCGAGTCGAACAGCCGCCGGTTCCAGTCGGCGGAGACAATGGTTTCGACCCGGTCGCGCAGCGAACGCCTTTTCATGGATGCGATCCTTTCTCTTGCATATTCAATCAAAGATATAGCATGGTCCGTGCTTTCGGTAAAGAAAGAATGTGACAAGGAACTGAAGGCCTTCGCGCGCGTCGCCATTCCGGCCGGCGAAACTCGCCGTGTCGCGCTGGAAATACCCCTCCATGCCTGTTCGCTTGTCAACGCCGCGGGTCAACGCGTGGTGGAGCCGGGCGACTTCGAGCTGCTCGTTGGCCCCTCCTCGCGCGAAGGCGACTTGCAGACCGTCGCCTTCCGAGTGCGGAACGCCGGAGAACGGAAATGATCGGCGACGAGAATAGGCTTGTCATGGCCATGTTCGCCACGGTATAACCATCGTCATGTCTCGTCAACCGAACCGCTGGATGAGCGGGGAGGAATGGAGACGAAAAGCGAGGGACGGCATGATTTTGCGCCAAGGAAAGCGCCGACGGCATGGTTTCCGGCTCGGCATCGGACTGACGGCGCTGCTGTGCGCAGCCGGCGCAACGGCGGCCAACACGCCGATAGACGAGCTGCGCGTGAAACGGCAAGGCATTTTCGCATTCGACGAGCCGCCCGCCGTGACGCGCAAGGGCGACACCGTCACCGTCCGCTTTGTCAGCCGAGCCTTTTGCGACGCGACCGTCGCGGTGGAAGACGCGCGCGGCCGGATCGTGCGGCATCTGGCCAGCGGCGTGCTGGGCCCGAACGCGCCGGAACCTTTTCAGCCCGACAGCCTCGCGCAAACCGTTGTCTGGGACGGCAAGAACGACCGCGGCGAGTATCTGGACCATGTAGACGGGCTCGTCCTGCGCGTTTCGCTGGGCCTGAATCCGGTGTTCGAGCGGCGCCTGCTGAGCACGGCCTACCGTCGCATCCAACGCGAGCCGCCACTGATCCACGCGGCGGAAGACGGCGTATACGTGTACCAGGGACGCGTGGCGGATCATGTGCGCATGTTCGACCGCCAAGGCCGCTATGTTCGAACGGTCTATCCGTTTCCCGCGCGCCATCTGGAATCGTTCGACGACTTGCGTTGGCAAGCGTTTCCGCCCGACGGCCGACGTTGGCCGCTGAAGGAGGGGTTTCATCAGGCCACGCTCCTGCGTTCGGGCGACAATGCGGGGTTCGAGCGCTATGGCGTGGACCGGCACGGAACGGATCGGCTCTTCCCCGAATCGCGCGCGGCCACGTTTCTGGCCGTACACGCGCCGCCTGTGCGCACCGTGCCCGCCTTCGTCGCGCTGGGCAAGCTGACCTTGCATCGGTTCGCGACGGAAGGCGCCGCCGGCGATTTTTCCCTGGACGGGCCGGCAGCGACCGTGCCGGCGCCGGGCGCCGACGCCGAGGCGCCGTCTCTCTTCGCGCGGCGGGCGGCCATCAGTCCGGACGGCTCGTTTCTCTATCTCGCGGCTTTCCGACTACCTGCTCCGAACGCGGATGGAGGCGATACCGCCTCCACGCAGCCGGGCTGGCTGCCCGCCGTGTACCGCATGGACCTGAATCGGGACGAAGCGCCGACTCCGTTCCTGCCCGTGCCGACGGCGACCGGCGCTCCTTTGCCGGAAGCGGCCCTGCGCGCGCCCGTTTCCGTCGCATGCGACAGCGCCGGCCGTGTGTATGTGGCCGACTACGAGCAAAACCGCATCGCCATTTTCGACTCGGACGGGAACTGGCTACGCAACCTCGCGGCGGACCGGCCGGCACAGGTAATGGCGCACCGGCAAAGCGGGGTCGTCTATGTCCTGTCGGCCTTGGCCTATCCGGCAGGCGAGACGAAGCCCGGTTCCCTTGTGCCCTGCCGTCTCCTCGAATTCGCGCCGCTGGACAAGGGCGGCGGCCTGCGCGCAACCTATGATTTCCCGCCCGAATTCGCCGTGCGCGCCGACCCGCACGACCGCGGATCCGGACTGCCCTGGTTCATCGAGCTTGATTCCTGGTCGAACCCGCCCGTTTTCTGGATCGCCCGCGAATGGGCGCCCCAGGACCGTTGGGGCTGGCGCGAGGATTATGAACGGCACAACATCCGCTTGCTCGCGCTCGAAGACGGCGCGCTGCGCGCGGTTCGCGATTTCGCCGACGAGGTTCGGCGCGAAGCGCTGCGGGAAGCCAGTCCGCGCCTCTTTCGGCGCCGGCTCCACGTGAATCCGGTCAACGGCCGCCTATTCGTGGCGGAAGGCGATTCCGGCGCCGGCAAATCGTTTCGCGAATTGCTGGAAATCGATCCGGAAACCGGCGCCGTACGCGCCGTGCCGCTGCCGTTCGACGCCGAAGACATGACATTCGATAAAGACGGGTTCGCCTATTTGCGTACCGACCGGCTCGTGGTCCGCTACCGTTCCCGCAACTGGCAGGAAATACCCTGGGACTATGGCGTGGAGCGCGATTCGGTCAGCGACGCCGGCGACAGGACCGGCCGACAGGCATCGGTCATCTCGGGCTTGCCCATTCCCTCGCGCGGTTTCTGGCATCACGGCGGACTGTCCGTATCGGCGCAGGGAAATCTGCTGGTTTCCTGCTATGTGAGCCCGCGTTCGGCGCCCGGCTGGGGGCCGGATACGGGCGCGCAAGAGAAACTGTACGAACCAACGCTCTTTCCCGGCCGCGCCTACGGGCCGCGCGCCGCCGTCCTGCACATCTTCAACCGGCACGGACACCGCCGCCATGAAGACGTCGTGCCTGGACTGGGCGTCGTGCACGGCGTGGGCCTGGACGCCCGCAACAACGTGTACGTGCTGGCCTCAGCCACGCGCCTGTACGACGGGCGCCCCTACCCCAACCCGGCGACGGGCACGCTGATGAAATTCCGGCCCGGCAAAGGCCGCATCCTGGGCGAAGGCCCGTCCGTCCCCGAACCGCTCGACGCCCGCGCGCGCCCGAAACGTCCACCGGACATTCGCAATTCCGTCGGCGGCCCCTCCTGGGTGGAAGGCGCCGAATGGCTCTATGGCGGAGTCGGCTTCGCCGGCGACCTGGCCGGCGGCGCCAGCCGCTGCTCGTGCGCCAACATGCGCTTCGCTCTCGACGATTACGGACGCTCGTTCGTCCCGGAAACCTCGCGCTTCAGCGTGGGCGTTCTGGACACGAACGGCAACCTGATCCTGCGGCTCGGCCGCTACGGCAACGCCGACGACGGACAGCCCGCCGAGCCCGACCCCGCATCGGATGGACCGGCGCGCCATGCGCTGGGCGGCGACGAAATCGCTCTCTTCCATCCAAGCTATCTGGCGACCCATGCCGACCGGCGGCTCTTCATCGCCGACGGCGGCAACGATCACATCGTTGCCGTCCGGCTCGCCTACCACGCCGAAGCCTCCGTCCGGCTCGGCGACATCCCGGATTCCGCCGCGAAATAGACGGCAAACGAGCATGACGGGCCTCGACCGAACCCAAAACCCAACGTAGACCGCGTGTCCGAGCAAACGATAAAACGACCCTTGCGCAGAAGACCGTTTTACGATACATACAAGCGCATCTTCGACAAGCAACCGCGACAAACGGAAACGATCTGCCAAACTCCTCCAGGCAAGAAAGGAACCTCTGTTATGAAGAATCTTGTGTACGCTGCGGGACTGCTGAGCGTCGCCCTGACATTGACGGCAACAAGGGAGGCGGTCGCGCGCAGGCCTCGATGGGGCGGACATGGGGCTGTCGCGGTCAGCCCCGACGGCAAGACGGTCGCCGTCGGAGGCGTCGGCCGCACGCTGTACCTTGTGGACGCCGCCGACCGGCAGGTTGTTCGCCGTCACTGGCACGGCGCGCAGATCGGCGCGCTGGCCTTCAACGCCGACGGCTCCGTGCTCGTTCTGGAAGACGAAACCTCGACTGTCACCCTGCTCGACAGCCAAAGCCTTGAGCCCCGCAAAACACTCAAGAACACCGACTTCATTTCGATGTCAGAAGCAAGAGACCGCATGGCGGCGCTGACCGACAGAAACAGGAAGCTGACCATCTTCTCCACGGCGGACGGAACAAGCCAGCTTGCCATGGATCTGCCGGAAGGATTCCACAGCGTGGTCCATGCGCTGCATCCGGACGGCAATCGCGCGGCCTTGCTGGGCCGAGCCTTCGACCAGCCCCTGCCGGAGGGCACGGAAACGCCCGCCGATTTGCCGAAGGAACATGCCCGGCTTTTCCAGGACGGAAAAGCCAGCCGCATGCTGATCTACGATACCCGCAGCGGAGAGCAGCTTGCCGATCACACCCTCTGGTACACCTCGCAGGGGTCGGACAACATGTCGCTGTCGTTTCGCGGCCGGGATGTGGTCGTGTTCACCTACAACGCCGTCAACATCGTTGTTGACGAACAGGGGAACATCCGCCCGCTGGAGAGCTTGCCCCGTTTCGGATACGGACGGGCCGCTTCCGCCGACCATACGCGCCTGGCCACCGGCTCGCTGGCCGCCGGCGTTGTGGGCGTCTGGACGCCGGACGGCTTGCAAACGACGAAATTCGCCCTGAAAGACCGTCTTCGGGGCTGGCCGGAATATTTCGCCGATTTCGCCTTCGCGCCCGACGGCCAGAGCGTGTACGGCGTCACATCGGCTTTTCGCCTGATCCATATCCGGCACGACGGAAGCATCGTATCGAGCACGCCGGTGTATTGAGCCATGCGAGCGTTCGTCGAGCGGAGCAGCGGCGCCGTGGCGCGAGCGGCGACGGGTCGGCTGACCATCGCCTGCTGGCTGGGCACGGCGCTGTTCTTCGGTCTGTTCTCTCTGGCGGATCCGACGGCGGCGGAGCTGGAACGCGAGCGGGACGTTCGCCAGGGCGATTTTTTGGATTTGCGGTTTCACTATACGGCACAGGAAGCGCGCGACACCTTGGACCGCTACGGCGCGGACGGACGCGCCATCTATCGCCGTTTTCTCCTGCTGGATTTCGCGTTCGCCGCCTGCTACGGGCTGGCGCTGGCCTTGACCCTGTCACGCGCCGCCCGCGGCGCGTTCGGCCCGCAAACAGGCTGGATCAAGGTCAATGTGATTCCGCTTGCCGCCGCGCTGGCCGACTTCGCCGAGAATCTGTGCCTGTTCCGCATGCTGCAGGTCTTCCCGGACACCGCCGTCTTCGCGGGAACGGTTGGCGGCTGGATCACGATGTCCAAGCAACTGTTTCTCGCCGCCTCTATGCTGGCCCTCCTCTTTTTCGGCCTGCGGCGACTTGGCGGGCGAAAATCGGCAGCGTTGTCGGGGACGAATGGGTGAACCGGAATCTGGACATGGGCAGCCGCGCGAACATAGGCCGCGCCGTGCAGGCGTATCGCCGCCCGAAGGATAGGGCTAGAATCATTTGGCGTTGCATCTTTATGATTCTGTCCGCAATGATTCTGTCCAAGCCCGCATCAATCACGATTCCCTCGCGCCATTTCGTTTAATCTTCTATCGCCATCCATCGAATGCTCGGATCATGGCCGCCGCCATTCGATCATAAGGCGCGCGATTATAAATTGTTGGATGAATGATAATCCTCCGCTTCTTTCCATACCATCGAGAGGCTTATGTTCTCCATCCCCGCATCCGACAGCGCTTTCAAGACTTTGCCGACAAAAGCCATTGGCGCTTCGTCGGCCGGCAGGATAAGGAAAGGCGTTGTCTTGTCTGTCAGATTCTTGAAATACCGCTTGATCTTCGCGGGATCGGACCGCTGGCCATTGAGTTCGACGGTTTCCCTTGTCATGCGCAGAAGCTGAACGCTCTCCGGCACGGTATTGCCTGTGAAGCCGAGAAGCCGTACAGGACTATTGGGAGGGCCCGGATCGCGCGCGGGTACGCTTACCTCGACGGTGCGCCCCTCGATTTCGATTCCCTGTCGCCAGAGTCCAATGCCAGCGGCCATCTCCATCGCTTCCCAGACATGGCTGAACACGGCATTCTGTTCCGGCAAAAACACGATGGGATAAGCTTCTTGATACCGGCGCCAACGCCGAACGGCGACATGGCGAAACAAATCCGATGTCATATGATCGCCCTTGATCGAATACAGCCCGAAGGCGTGAACAACGACACGCAATGTGCGAGGGTCTTCGGCATAGCCGCCGGCAACAAGCGCAGGCTGTCGGCAACCGAAGAACAGCAACGGCGCCAGCCCAAGAATGGCAACAGTCTTCCCAATCCGTTCCTTCATAGCCGCAAACCTCCAGCATGGCGTTGTGCAAGAAAATATAGCGCTGTTCGGCGCATTGTCCAATGCAAACGCGAGCCTGCCTGCCCTCGAATCCAGCGGCAGGCGACGAGACGATCATACCGCCGGAAACGATAGTCTCCCGACGATACAGCAGCGAGCAAACCGCAGCCATTCAATTTTGGGCAACCAACTGTATCTGCCGGGAGCTAAAGCCCCGGAGAACTTCCGCCTAAAGGCGGCACTCTGGCTCGTTTTGTCAGAGTCCCGGCTTCAGCCGGAAGCTATCCCGCCGCTTCAGC
>SLKS01000396.1 GCA_007134465.1 Kiritimatiellia bacterium
CCGGCGCGAACCCGAGCGCGATCAGATGGCGCCCAAGCACGAGCGGCACAGGCGCGGCATCCTTGACGCGCAACGCTTCGGCCCGTTCGGTCAGCCACTGTCCGGCCGGATCTTCGGCCGTTTCGCAGCCGCCCGTGCCGCGCAGATCGGCGGCCGCCAGCCGAACCAGCCGCTGCAAGCCTTGCGCCTGCGCGGACAGCCGCCGTATGGCCGCGTCGCCGGCGCGATTCTTGTGGAAATCCGCCGGCCGCATGTGCAGGCGAACCAGCGTGAGAACAGCTTCGATGCGAGCCGGCTGACGAGTCAGTCGCTCCAGAAAGGCCCGCGCCGGCTCCACCCCGGCTTCATCATGCCCGTGCGAACGCAAACGGCCGTCGCTTTCGGCCGTGGTGGCCGGCTTGCCGAAATCGTGGCAAAGCGTCGCCATGCCCACAATCCAGTCTTCTTCCCTGTCGCCCGTCCGTTCGCGGGCGAACGCGTCCATGCACTTGAGCGTATGCGTCCAGACATCGCCTTCCGGATGCCAGCGCGGCTCCTGCGCGCACCCGACCAGCGCGGCCAGCTCGGGATAATGGCGCAGCCAGCCGCACTTTCGCAGAAAGGCCAGCCCGCAGGACGGGCGCTCGCCTTCCAGCACGAGCTTGCTCCATTCCTCGCCCACGCGTTCGACCGGCAGCGCTTCGGGTCCGAGCGTCCGGCACAACGCGAGGGTATCGGGATCGGCCTGCAGCTCGAAACGCGCGGCAAACTGCATGCCGCGCAAAACGCGCAAAGAATCTTCGGAAAAACGGGGCGACGTGTGCCGCAAGATGCGCCGCTTCAAGTCGGCCTGCCCGTTGAAAAAATCGAACAGCTCGCCCGTCAGCGGATCGCAGGACATGGCGTTGATCGTGAAATCGCGCCGGGCCGCCGCCTCGGACATCGGCATGTGCGGATCGGTCGTCACGTCGAAATCGCGATGACCGGCGCCGGTCCGCGCTTCCCGACGCGGCAGCGACACGTCTATCGGCAATCCTTTCAGCCGGATCACGCCGAACGCCTGACCGACCTTGTCCATGCGGAACAGGCTGCCAACCGCCGCTTCCAGGGCATCGGCCGTCAGGCCGAAGACTTCGATGTCCAGATCCTTGACCGGCCGCCGCAGCAAGCGGTCGCGCACGCATCCGCCCGCCAGCAACGCGCGCCCGCCGCGCGCGCGCACGGCCTCGCACAGCCGGCGCGCGGCCTCCGCATGCTCTTTCGATTCACAGACAATCTCGCAGGTCATTTCGCAGGACGGCTCCTCACATCATGCGCATGGTCCCTTTGTGAAACGCGCCGGCCGCATATCCCGCCAGCAACATCGCGCCCAGCACAAACAGCGTGTGATCGCCCAGCAAATTCCGCCAGGCGCTTAATGAGTCGAAGAGGATTTCCATGGAACAACATCAGTTCGGCGGCGTGGGATGCGAAACGGCCGAATCGGGCGCCGGTCGGCCTGTCGCCCAGTCGGACGCCTTGCGCTTGAGTTCGTTGAATTTCCCGGAGACGCGATCCAGCTTCTCTTCCCATTCCGGGTTGGGCTCCTGGCCTTCGGTCGCCTTGAAGAACACCTGCATGAGCGCGGTCATGGCGACCGGCTCGATCAGCGCCTCTTTAACGCCCCAGGCGAAAATCAGCGCCAGAACGAGGGTCAAAGGGCCTGCCAAGGCGGGAATCAGGCCCACCAGCAGAACCAGCGGACCGAGAACCGCGAGGAACACGAGAAAGACGAGGCCCCAGATCATCAGAGCCAACCACACGGCGTTGCGCAGAAAGGTCTTGTAGTTCTGGGCGTACAGGATCAGCGCCGTTCGGCTCGACTGCCACGGGTTTTCGCTGCGAGTCCGAATATTGTAAGCCAGAATTACCTCGTCCAGATAGGTCAAAGAAAGCGTGAGAACGGTATTGGCGAACTTTACCAGCCCCTTGACGCCGGGCAAGGGCAGGAACGAAGCGATCGTGAAAAATGTCCGGTTGAACGCGCGCAGAATTCCCTTGATCAACTGGTCCAATCCGAACAGCACGGACGATTCCACGAACCGTTCCCGAACGACTTTTCGGCCATGCTCGATTTGCGAGCGGCCTTGCGGGATATCTTTGCCGTCCATCAGCTCGACCAGCACGGCGATATGGCCGGCTTTGACCAGATAGAGCAGGTATTCGCGAAAGAAAACCAAAGCCGCGCCCGCAATCCCGAACCCGATCAGCCCGCCCCAGCCGCTGCCGGCCGCCTCGTTCCCGGCAATCTTGCCGATGCCGTAGCCAAGCCCGGCGCCGGTTCCCGTCGCCAGCACGAATGCCGCCGTGACGCCCATGTAGATGGCGAAACGGAAGATCAGAAAAGGCGCCGTGCGCCGTATCAGCCCGATAATTTCCTTCAGATTGAAGTCTTTCATGCGGTTCCCCCCGTATCAACGTTCATGGCAAAAACCCTATCGCTATCCGCCAAAGATGTCAAACGATGAAACGGGGACGAAACGTTCGGAAACAACAGATTTGCTGCCTTCTACGACTCAAGGAAGGGAACAAAGGAGAGCGGAAACACTTCGCCATCTTGAGCGAAGCGGTTGTTCGAACAATCCCGGGACAAACGATACGCGCGAAAACGCGGATCATTATAGAACTCTACGGCGCCCGCCGAATATCCGCGCCGAGCCGGCGCAGCCGCCGCTCGACGCGTTCGTAGCCGCGGTCAATGCTGTGGGCGTTCTCGATCACGCTTTCGCCGCGCGCGACCAGCGCGGCCAGGATCATGGCCATGCCCGCGCGAATGTCGGGGCTGGTCATGGCCGTCGCGCGCAGGGGAGCGGGCCCGGTTACAATCACGCGATGCGGATCGCACTGAACAATGCGTGCGCCCATGTCAATGAGCCGGTCCACGAACACCATGCGACTCTCGAACAGCTTTTCGAAGAACAGCGTAGCGCCCGCCGCCTGCGTTGCCGCCACAATGGCCACGCTCATCAGGTCGGATGGAAACCCCGGCCAAATCCCGTCTTCGATCTTGGGGATGGCCGCGCCGAAATCGTTCCTGACTTTCAGCCGCTGCCCGGCCGGCAAGGTCAGCGTGGCGCCCTCCGTCTTCCAGACAATGCCCAGCTTGCCGAACGGGCGCGCCAACACCTCGAACACATGCTCGGGAATATTGCGCACGGTCAGCGCGCCGCCGGTCAGGGCGGCGGCGGCCAGAAAGCTGCCTGCGTCAATGTAGTCCGGTCCGATGCGCGCATCCGCGCCGCCCAGCCTGGACACGCCCTCGATGCGCAGCAGATTGGCGCCCATGCCCGAAATGCGCGCGCCCATGGCGTTCAGCAGATGGCAAAGTTCCTGCACATGCGGTTCGCAGGCCGCGTTGTACACCGTGCTGACCCCGTCGGCCAGCACGGCGGCCATGACGATGTTCTCCGTGGCCGTCACGCTGGCTTCGTCGAGCAGGATGCGCGCGCCGCGCAGCCTGCCGCGCCGGAAGACGAACCGGTCCGTTCCGCTCGCCTGGATGCCCAGCCTGCGCAGCCCGTCGAAATGCGTATCGAGCCGGCGTCGGCCGATCACGTCGCCGCCCGGCGGCGAGAGTGTAGCCATGCCGTGCCGGGCCGCCAGGGGGCCGGCCAACAGGATTGAGGAGCGCACCCGCGAACACAGCTCGCGCGGAATCGCGCGCTTGCGCAGGCCTTTGGCGCATACGACTGCGGTATGCCCTTGCAGACGGACATCCGCGCCCAGCGCGTCGAGAATAGCCAGCATCGAGCGCACATCCTCGATGTCGGGCACATTCCGAAGCACAACCGGTTCGTCGGTCAGCACGGCGGCCGCCAGCATGGGCAAGGCGGCGTTCTTGTTGCCCGGCGCCGTATAGGTTCCGCTCAGCCGTCTTCCGCCCCGAACAATCAGTCGCGCCATCGCCGTTCTCCCGTCGCCAATCCCCGATCCGGCCAGTCATGTTTCCAAGGCCACTCTTTCGTCAGCGAACACCGGCAAATCTCATGACACACCGCCATCGCCGCGCAAAAGCCTACATAATCGCGACCCCGACGCAAGCCTGTTTTTTTGAAACGCCCAAGACTCGCTTGTTTTGGGACTAGTCCTTGACTTTTCCCTGCGCGGCATGCATGGTTCTTCCTTTTCATTCGGTCTTACCTGGAGCGACCATGGCACAGGACTGGGACATCAAGCCGCGCGACAGCGCCTGCCATCAATGTCAAACGCCGTTCGAAGACGGCCAGATCTGCCACTCCCGGCTCGTGTTCGGCACGGAAGGCTACCGGCGGACGGACTTGTGCGAAACGTGCCAGGCCAGCCGGCCGGAAGCGGATGCCTGGAGCGCATGGCAGGGCGTGTACCGCGCGCCGCCTCCGCCCGAGGAGGAGGCGCTCAAGAAGGAAACCGCCGAATCCATGCTGCGCCGGCTTATGGAAGACCCCGAGGAAAGCCGCTTGAACGTCGTCTTCATCCTGGCGGTCATGCTCGAACGCAAGCGCATCCTGGTCGAAAAAGACGTGCGCGAACGCGAGGACGGAACGCTCGTCCGGCTCTACGAGCACCGCGCGACGGGCGAGACTTTTCTTGTGCGCGACCCGCAACTGAAGCTGAGCGAACTCGACAGCGTGCAAACCGAAGTGATCGCCATGCTCGGCGGCGGCGCACCCGGCGCCGAACAACCGGCCGCCGAGCCGGAACCGGACACGCCGTCCGCAGAGGGACCCGACGCATGTACGACGGAGTGATCGCGAACGGAACGATCGTGGACGGGTCGGGCGCCGAACCGTTTCAGGGCGATGTCGCGGTGACCGGCGACACCATCGTCGCCATCGGGGACCTGACCGGCGCCGAAAGCCGCTGGCGAGTCGAGGCGCGCGGCAAGATCGTCTGTCCCGGCTTCATTGACACGCATTCGCACGGCGACGCCTTCCTCTTGCTCGAGCCGGACGCCCCCAGCAAGACGCATCAGGGGATCGCCACCGATATCGTGGGCAATTGCGGCACATCCGCCGCGCCCGTCACCGAGATCGAGCACTTGTCGTCGGACTGGTCGGACAAGCCCTACCCCGGCACATGGCGCACGGTGGCCGAATACCGGACCTTGCTCGAGACCGTGAAGCCGGCGCCCAACGTCGCGCTGCTCGCCGGCCACAACACGCTGCGCCGCTGCGCTGGCGCCTACGACAACCGCCCGCCGACCGCCGACGAGATGGCCTGCATGATTCGCATGCTGGACCAGGCCATGGACGAAGGCGCGCGCGGACTGTCCACGGGCCTGATCTATCCGCCCGGCCGTTTCTCGCGCACCGACGAAATTGTCGCGCTGGCCAAAGCGGCCGCCCGAAAGAACGGGCTGTATGCCTCGCACATGCGCAGCGAAGGCGCAGGCCTGATCGAGGCCATCGAGGAAGCGTTGACCGTCGGAGAAGAGGCAGGCATCTCCGTTCAAATTTCCCATCTGAAAACCGGCGGACGCGACAACTGGACCAAGATCGGCGCCGCGCTGGACCGGATCGAATCCGCGCGCGCGCGCGGCCGAAACGTTCATGCCGACCGTTATCCCTATATCGCATCCCATACCAGCCTAAGCGTGGTCCTGCCCGATTGGGCGCTGGAAGGAACCGTCGAAACGCGGTTGGCACGCCTGACCGATCCCGAGCAGCGGCGCCGGCTCGAAGCGGACCTGCTCATCGAGAATGAAGACAGACGCTGGGACGCCATCACCGTCGGGTCCACTCATCATCCCGACAACCTTCGCTTTCAGGGGCAACCGCTTCTCGCCATCGCCAAGGAGCTGCGTCTCGATCCCGCGGCCACCGTGTTGCATTTTGCGCAAACCGACGCCATGCGCACGAGCGCCTTTTTCGCGGAAATGTGCGAAGAGAACATGTTCACCGTCCTGGCGCAGCCCTGGGTGATGATCGGCTCGGACGCTTCCGTGCGCGCGCCGACCGGCCCGCTAAGCCACGATCACCCGCATCCGCGCACATACGGGACGTTTCCCCGCTTCCTGCGCATGGCGCTCGACGGGCGTACCGTTCCGCTGCCCGAGGCCATTCGCAAAGCCACCGCGCTGCCCGCCGAAACATTCGGACTGCGCGACCGCGGCCTGCTGAGCAAAGGCAAGAAAGCCGATATCGTCGTGTTCCAGCCCGACCGCCTGCGCGACCGCTCGGATTTCGCCCGGCCTCACCAGCTTTCCGAAGGCGTGGACGATCTCTTCGTCAATGGCGAAGCCGTGCTCGCCAGCGGCAAGCCGACCGGCTGCCGACCGGGCCGTTTTCTGTAATTCTCAATGGAGACTTGTCATGCCCGACGCGCCCCGCATCGCCTTGATTCAGATGGCGCCGATCCCGCACGATCCGCCCGCCAATCTGGCGCGGATGGAAACGTTTCTCGCTCAGGCCCGCGACCGGAACGCCGATCTGGCCGTCTTCCCGGAAAACTGTCTGGTCGGCGCGATGTCCACCCGTCCCGATCTTGCCGACAAGGACGGCTGGTACGCGCGCAGCGTCGCGGCGCTGGCCCGCAAATACGCCCTGGATCTTGTGCCCGGCTCGCACGCCGAGCGCGAAGGCGACAAACTCTTCAATACGGCCTATTACCTGGACCGCAGCGGCGAAATTCTCGGACGCTACCGCAAGATCAATCTCTGGCTGTCCGAAAAAGGCATGTTCGAACGCGGCCGCGATACTGTCGTGTGCGAAACGCGCTTCGGCCGGGTTGGCCTCTCCATCTGCTGGGATCTCGCATTCCCCGAACTCTACCGCCGCCAGTTCGAGCAGCAGGCGCGCCTTATGATTTGCGTCGCGCACTGGTGTCTTGAAGATGCCGGGCCCGGCTTGCGCCGCAACCCCCGGGCCGAACCGATTCTGATAGACGCCTGCTGCATCGCGCGCGCCTGCGAAAACGAAGCGGCCTTCCTGTTCTGCAACAGCGGCGGAATATGGAAAGGCAAGAGCGGCGATTGCCGCTCCGCCGGTCGCACGCAAATGGCCCTCCCCTTTCTCGGCGCGACAGACAAGATCGAGGACGGCGAAGAGTCGGCGCTGAACGTTTGCCCCGATCTTTCCATCCTCGACGAAGCGGAAACGGCCTACGAACAGAAACGGGACAAGGGCTTCGCATAGCCGTTTTCAGAAGACGAGTGGAAGCCAGCCGTCTTTGTCTCGATCATCGTCCGGACCGTTGTCGGCCTGCCTGCCGTAGCAAGCGGAGCACGAAGGCCGGATTCCCCCATCCTTGTCTCGATCATCGTCCCGATCATTGGCGACGACGATCAAGACAAGGATCGTGACAACGATGAAGCCCGACGAAGATCGCGACAAGGATCGCGACAACGATGAAGCCGAACCGCCCCCTTCCTTCATCATCTTTGGCCGCGAAATCCGGGGTCAGCCCTTCAGAATACACTTTACTGGCGCAGAGGTTCATGGTTTCCTTGCGACGGTCTTCCGCAATTCCTTCAAGGTTTCGTCGGCCTTCTGGAAGGCCGTGCGAAACGCTTTGTCCTTCAGCCGCTCCGGCAGACTCTTGAGCTGGTTGCACACCGCCGCCCCGCTGCCCATGTTCAGAACTGTAGCCGCCTCCCGCTGGCTCAGTCCAGAATA
>SLKS01000023.1 GCA_007134465.1 Kiritimatiellia bacterium
CCGAGCGCAGGCGGTTCGGTGGGCATTGTGGACAACAAGCTGGTCTATACGCCCCGAGCGGATTTCATTGGCGAGGAAAGCTTCGTGTACCTGATGTCCGACGGCCATGGAACGGACGAGGCGCGGGTGACCGTGTCGGTGCGGCCGGGCGATCTGATCGCCAACGACGATCAGTACGCCGTGTTCTACGACTGGGACGGCGGCGCCGACGCGCCGCGCGCCTTCACGCTGCCGGTGACGCTCAACGACCGGATTCAGCCGTCGCAAGACCGCGTCTTCTCGATCATGGCGCTGGGTGTCGGCGCGAATGCGCCGGACCAGGGCGGCACGGTGACGATCGCGTCCGGCGGGCAGACGCTGCTCTATCGGCCCGCTCTTGTGCCGGACCCCGACTATACGGAAACATTCACCTACGAGATCGGCGACGGAACGGAGCGCCGCGCATCCGCCCGCGTGCGCGTCCGTGTGGTTCAGCGCGCAAGCGCGCTGGAAGCCGTAACGCAGGACGACGCCTTCACCGTGGCGCGCAACAGCCTGCACAACGAGCTGGATGTGCTGGCGAACGATTTCGTGCGGCCGGGCACGGCGGCGGGATGGTCGCTCACCGACGTGTCGGACTCGCTGTTCGGCGGCTCCGTCGCCATCGCCGGCGGAAAAGTACGGTACAGTCCGCCCGCAGGCTTCATCGGGGTGGACCGGTTCAACTATGGCGTGTCGGACGGATTGGGCGGCACCGGCCGCGCCGATGTTTCCGTTCGGGTCGGCAGCCTGCCGACGCTGCCGGACCTTTTCACGGTTCTGTCCGATTCCGTTGACAATGGCTTCGATGTCTTCGCGAACGACTCGCTGGACGTCGAGACCGCCGACAAGTACGCTCTGGCCACGGTCTTCGGCGCGAGCCATGGCGGCTCCGTTTCGATTGGCGACAGCCGGACCGCTCTGTACACGCCCGATCCCGCCTACGGCGGCTTGTATCCCTATACCGAAACGTTCGCCTATACGGCGCTCGACGATTCCGCCGTTCCCTTCACGGGCACGGTGGCCGTGGTCGTGCACGACGCGACGTCCGACCGCGATACCGGCCTCATCACGCTGGTGGTGGAGGGGCGCAACGATCCGCCGATCCTGATCAACGATCCGCCCAACCTGCCGATCACGGACAAGGAAACCGCCTTGCCATTTGTCGGGGTGACTCTGTTCGACTACGACCGGCAGATGGCCGAGCCGCTGGATGTGCTGGTGCAGCTCGACAATCCCGAAAAAGGGCGGTTCGGCAGCCTGGGCGATTTCCGGGACCTGGGCGACGGTCGCTACGCGCTGACGAACACGCCCGGCGCCGCGGCGTCCACGCAGATCCGGGAACTTGTCTTCGAGCCGACAGAAAACCGGATTCCGGTTCCAACCGCGGAAACGGTGTTCTTCACCCTGACGGTTACCGACAATTGGTCGCCGCCGATCGTGGACACAAATACGTTCATTGCCGTGACGGCCGTGAACGATCCGCCGCTCATACTCGGTACGCTGGCCGGTCAATCGTTCTACTATCGGCTTCCGATCCGGCCATTTGCCGAGACGACCATCGTCGAGGTGGACGATCTGGCGCAGCAGCCGTTGGTGGTGACGGTGACTGTCATGGAACCGGAGAACGGCCAGCTTGGCGCGCTGGGTTCGTTCACGGCGGTCGGCGGCGGGGTCTACCGGGCCGGACCGATCTCGGCCGAGCAGGCGACGGCCCAGTTGCGCGCCATGACTTTCACGGCGGACCCGGCCACGGTTCCGCCGAACGGAACCGCGACCACGCATTTCCGCATCGTGGCCGACGACGGATTCGCGCCGCCAGTCGCCGACACGAACACGTCCGTCGTGGCCTGGCATGCGGCGGGCGCCGTTGTGCGTCCTGAGACGGAGCCGCAGCAGGGAGCCTTCGGCCAGGCGGTGGCGGCGGTTGCCGATTTCGCGGTGGCGGGCGCGCCCGGCGCAACGGTTGCCGGCGACAATGCCGGCGCGGCTTTCGTGTACCGGCGCCTGGCAGGACAAACGAACGCCTGGGAGGAATGGGCCCAGCTTCTGCCGCCGACCGTCACGAACGGGCACCGATTCGGACAAGCCGCCGCCATGAACGAGGAACGCATCGCCATTGGCGCCATTCATGACGGCGAAGGCGGGGCGGTGTATCTCTTCGAGCGCCATGAAGGCGGAACCAACGCCTGGGGCGAGACGGTTCGCCTTGTGCCGACCAATCTCGTGGCGAACGCGCAATTCGGTTTCAGCGTGGCCCTGGACGGCGACTGGCTGGCGGTCGGCGCGCCGGGCTTGCTCAATGGAGACGATGCGGTCACGGGCGGCGTACTGCTGTTCGGCCGGAACACGGGCGGCCCGGACGCCTGGGGCGAAATCATGCGCTGGACGCCGGACGAGCCCGGTGTCGGCGCCGGGACAGTCGGCTGGAGCGTGGCGCTGTCCGGCGATACGCTCGTGGCAGGCGCGCCGCACTATAGCGTTGACGGAACGGAAACGGGCGCCGTGTTCGTCCTGTCGCGCGATGCGGACGGGCTTGGCTGGCTCCCTGTCCAGACTCTGACGGCGGGCGAGGCGGGTCTTTTCGGCGAATTCGGCTGGTCGGCGAGCCTGGACGGCGCTCTGCTTGCCGTCGGCGCGCCGGGCATGACGGCGGCCGCGACGGTCGGCGCCGGTCGCGTGTTTGTCTATGAAATGCCGACGGGAACCAATGTGTTCAGTCTAACGGAACAGTGGGACCGTCGCAATGATGCGGAGCGCCGATTCGGGCACAGCCTGGCCGTCAACGGCAACCGGATACTGATCGGCGCGCCCTGGAATTCCGGGCCAGACAATCTTGGCGCCGCCTATCTGTTCGACAGGGCGGCACCCGATGGCGAATGGAACATGATCGAGAAGTTCACGCGCCCGGAAGGGGTTCCCGCGCTTCTGTTCGGCACGGCGGTCGGCTATCGGCAGGGTACAGCCATTGTCGGCGCGCCCGGCCACGAGACGGAAGCCAGCGACCGCGGATTCGCGTTCCTGTACCGGCTGGAGGCGGGGACGGAGCCGGTCGCCGAGCGGCAGTTGGCCGTGGAGCCCGCCTCGCGCAACCATGGTCCGGAGGCGGCCGACGAGCAGACGTTCGCCGTCGCGGGGAACGTCGCGTGGACGGCGACCAGTGGCGCCGACTGGCTTGTTGTCGAGGATGGCGCGTTCGGTACCGGCGCCGGAACGGTGACCTATGGCGTGACGGAAAACGACGGGCCGGAACGAATGGCGGCGATCGCCGTCGCAGGCGGCGGAATGACGCGCGCATTTGTCGTGCGCCAGGACCCTCTGTCTCCGGAACTGACGATTGATCCGACCGCGCGCAGTCATGGCCCGGAGGCGGCCGAAGGCCAGACGATCGCGGTCGCGGGGAACGTCGCCTGGACGGCAACCAGCGACGCCGCCTGGATCGAAATCGAGGATGGCGCGTTCGGGATTGGCGCCGGGACGGCGACCTATCGCGTGGCCGAGAATCCGTACGCTTCGGAGCGGAGCGGCGTCATTCTCGTGGTCGGCGGCGGCTTCGAGCGCGTGTTCCGGGTGGAACAGGCGGCGGCTTCGTCCTTCCTCGCAATCGAGCCGGAGTCGCGCGAGCACGCCTCGGATGCGGCAAGCGACTTGGCTTTCGAGGTGTCGGCCAATGTGTCCTGGACCGTCTCGACGGAGCAGGACTGGATTGCGATCGAAGCGGGCCATTTTGGCGGCGCCGACGGGACGGTCGTGTACAGCCTGGAAACGAACGCGACGGCAGAGGCGCGTTTAGGAACGATTGTTGCAAGCGGAGCTGCCGTGGTTAATGGAAGCGCTCTGACCCGAACGTTTACGGTTCATCAGTATCAGCCGATTCTGCTCGCGCTCGATCCGGTCGAGCGCCACCACGCGGCGGAGGCGATCTCGAACCAGACGATCGCCGTCGCAGCCGATTTCCCGTGGACGGCGGCTAGCGACGCGCCTTGGCTTGTCATCGCCGACGGCCAGACGGGCGACGCCGACGGAACGGTCGTGTACGATGTGGCGGAGAACGAGGGCGCCGCGCGCAGCGCCACGATTACGGTCGCCGCCGGCCCCGTGACGCGGACCTGCGTGGTGCATCAGGCGCCAGCCTACGTGGACACGCAGCCGCCGGTCGTTACGATTCTCGTTCCGACGGCGGCGGCAACATGGGCAACCACGAACGCGACGATGACGATCGGCGGCGCCGCGTCCGACGATGTCGGCGTGACCGGCGTGACGGTGCGCAACTTCCGGGATGTCGCCGGCTTCGACTGCACCGGAACAGAGGACTGGGTCTTTCACGGCTTGCCGCTGTATCAGGGGCGGAACGTGATCGTGGCCACCGCCTCAGACGAGGCAGGCAATACGGGAACCGATACGATCGAAGTGACCTATGACGGCGATGCGCGGTACAACGATGTGCTGTTTTCCGGCGCCGTGATGCAGGAAATCGTCTTCCCGGACAACCTGACGCCGGGCGATACGGTGACGGTGCAGTGGAAAATCCTGTCGTACGTGCCGATCGTTTCGCGCGTGTATGCCGGTGTTCCGAGCGGCTGGATTTTCTACAAGACAGGGCAATATGTTGGCGTCGAGCAGAGTCCATGGCATCTTGAAGGACGCCATGCGAACGTGTACGCGTTCGAGTGCGAATTCCCTGTTCCGCAGAAAACTGGCGAGATCAAGATTTGGTTCAATGTGGCGCAGATGGACTCGTATCAGTTCATGATGCCGATGATTCCCGACAGCGTGGACGGACGCCCCGACCCGGTCATTGCGAAAGTGATAGAACGCACCATTTTGGCGGGCGGCACAGGCGAGGATCCGATATCCGATCCCGACGAATACGATCCCGCGCTGCGCTTCGAAACCGTGGAACAATGCAAGATGCGGTCGGGAGCGACGGTGACGGCCATTTCCATGCCGGACAACTTGGCTCCCGGCACGCAGGTCACGGTGGAATGGAAGGTGCTTTCCTACATTCCGCTGTACGCCCAGGTCATGATGCTGAATCTCGATCAGGGGCAGGTATGGACATCGGCCAACGCGACGCAAGTCGGGGATGCGGCGCAGACCACGTTCAGGTTCCGAGACCGGCAAACAGGCGCGCAGCATAACGCAAGCGAATATACGTTTCGGGCGACGATCACGGTGCCGGACCAGCCGGGGACGCAACAGGTCTTTTTCCGATGTAGCATGCTCGAAGGCGGCACTTCGTGGATGGCGGCGACCATATCGGCGGGGATTGACCCGCGTCCGGTCAGCCATCATGGCATGTATGGGCGGCTTATCGAAAGGGATATCGTGCCATGACACGGTTTGAAAGAGCGATACAGACCGGTGTGGTATGCCTGGTTCTGGCGGGAGGCGTAGCGGCAGGGCTCTGGAAGATGGCGCGCGCGCGTCCGGCGCCGGCTCAGCCGTGCGGGTATACGGAGACACAATCGGCTGCGTTTGTTCAAGCGGCGATGGCGACGCCATTGGCGGGCAACTGGCAAAGCCCTGCATATTCGGGATGCGATCATGCCGCCGCCGATCCGTTTGTCGGAGCGGGCGTAATGGCGGCGAAGAGCAGTGCGCCTTTGCCTGGCGATCCGGAAGGCATGTGCGCCATGTTGCACGCCGCGTTGCGGGACGGACGCTGGGCCGATGCGGAGAAGGCGCGCCATGGCCTGCAGGCGTTCGGTTCGGAAGCGGTTCCGGCGCTGGTGGCTTGGCTGGACATCGGTTCGGCGGCGATGGAAATCGAGGCCGTCCGGTTGCTGGCCGTCATCGGCGATCCGGCGGGTTTGGCCTGGGCGCTGCATAAGATCATGGCGACGCCGGTTGAGGATCCGGCCTATGGCGGATTGCTGGCGGCGTTTGCCGATTGCCGAAGCGCCATCATCGCGGAGCGGCTGATCGAGGCGCTGGGCCGAACCGGAAAGCCGGAAACACGGGAACGGCTGCTTGATTTGCTGACGGTTTTACGCGGGCCGGAAATCGTTGCGGCGTTGCACGAATCGGCGCTGCGTTCGTCCGACGGGCTTCTTGTTCACGACAGTCTCGATTGTTTGATGTTGCGGCGCGATCCGTCCGAAACCGGCAGCCTGACAGAGGCGCTGGTCTCGGATGATGCATCGGTGCGCGAGGCTGCGGCTTACGGCTTGGCCGGTCTTGGCAACGCTGAGGCTTGCCGTGCGCTGGCCGATGCGGCGGAAGCCGAGCCCGAAGAAGGCGCGGCGGTCCAAGCGCTGGCGTCGGTCTCCTCGGCCTATGCGCAGGAAGCTCTGCTGGCTCTGGCATTGGATGAGCGCCGCGCGCCTCATGTGCGGGTGGCGGCGATCCGTTCGTTGGCCGGACATTCGGGCGCGCGCGCGCAGACGATGTTGGCGAACGCTGTCGAGCAGGAACGGAACCGCGACGTAACGCATGCCATGCGGACGGCGCTCGCGGCGGCCGATCTCCGTCGGACGGAACAGGAACAGCGGCGGCCGTTGTCCGATGTCGGCGGCGGCGAACTTTGCTTTTGAAGCTAGAATCAAGAAGGAGGCATGAACGGAATGAAGATGATCACGGGAGCCATGCTGATAGCGAGTGTTGTTGTCGCAGCCAACCTGCGCGCGGCGGAGCCAGCGCAGAGCGGCGAGACGGCCGCCGAACGAAACGCGGTTTCCGAACAAAGCGAAGCGACGGAACGTCTCGCGAGAATTCGCGTTCCCGACTGGGGTTTCAGTGCGCGGGAGGAAGGGCTGCTGCTGGCGGATGCGGGTCGGATGGCGTCGGGTCTGTCCGCAACGCATGCGCATGCCGGCAAGGACGACTATTTGAAATGCCCGAAATGCGGCGAGGTCGAGAAATCTTCGCTCTTTGTGCGCGCGACTGCAAGCGGCGCGACGGTTGGCGTCGTTCATCGGTTTTCCACCTGGTCGGATATGACGGCGCTGTTTCGGCCTTCGCGCTGGCGCCATCCGATCCGCGCGGGCGGTACGCTGTCGTGGCTGAACCCCAAGGCATGGCGCGACGAGCCGGGCCGGACCGGAAAAGTGTTGCTGGGCGAGGCGATCATTCTGGGCGCGGGCTACGCCATCTACGAATCGTCCCGCAGCGACAAGGACAAAAGCAAGAAATCGGATCCGGCTCCCGATCCGGTTCCCGCGTCCGGCGGCAGGCTGGCGGGCGACGGTTCGGCAGGTGGCGGATCGGATGGCGGCGACACGGGCGGCGGCGACACGGGCGGCGGACCACCGCCTGGGGACACAGGCGAGGTACCCATTTAGACTGTTCATTGCGAGATGCTAGGCATGTGAGTCGCATCATTTGAAATGTGAGATTTGATGTTTGGGATGCTGGCGTTAGCTGTCGCGTCCTGATATAGGTTGACACTTGCAACAGTGAGGAGCAGGTGTGTATGGATGCGAGCATACGGTATAGCGAGGCATTCAAGCAGCAGGTGCTGCGCGAGATCGAATCGGGAAA
>SLKS01000111.1 GCA_007134465.1 Kiritimatiellia bacterium
CTTCCAGCAAATAGATGTCGCCGCGCGCATCTATCGCGGTGCCGTACATGTACTGCGTCAGCCCCGGTACGGCGTCCAGATGCTTCATGCGCCCGTGCCGATCCAACACATGCACCTGCTGGAGACCGTGCAACTGTCCGAAGCGGCGACCGGGATAGAGTCGCGTCCGATACACGTCGCCGGAATGTACGCGTGCTGCGTCCGTTCGGGATTCCGGTCCCACATCGTAATTGCCCGATACCGCGATATCGCCGCGCGCGTTTACATGGATGCCGCCTTGATGACGGCCGCCCGGCGGGAATACCGCGCCGCTGATCACAGGGGCGGAGCGCACCCCTCCCCCTCTGTGGCCGACGCTCGCCCTTGCCCGCTCTTCGCCGTAATCGAATGGCACTTCGCGCCAGGTCGCCGGATCGTAGCGTACGATCAGGCCGGACAATCTCAGGTAAGCGAATCCGTCCGGACTGAACGCCATGTCCTCGACGCTCATCGGCAAATCGATATTGCGGCATCGCCCGGTCCGCACATCAATGCGCAGCAATCTTTCGAACGCCAGCCCCGATCCTGTCCCGTCGGCATCGGACAAGTACACAACGCCTTCCTCCTTGGGATTGACGAAGAGGCGATGACGAAAGAACATCGGCGGTTGCGTGCGAACGATCGCGCGCGCAGCCTCGTCCATCAAATCCCGCTTAACGGTCCATTCGTCATTCTCCCGGGCGAGCAACACGAGTCCACGTCCGGCGGGATTCCGGGCGCCGACCGGCGAAGGGGCCGTCACCCAGATGCGCACAGGATCCGACCAGAAATCCACCGCCGCTTGCTGGTCCATGTTCGACCTCGTATTCTGAAGTCCGGCAACCTGCGCCAAATCCCAGGAGGCGTTCTGCCTGGCTTCCGGCAAAGCCGACAGACGGGTCAATCGAAAAAGATTACTTCCCGATTCGACGGAAAAAACGCGTTTCTGCCCATGTCCGCCCCCCTTGAGCAGGCCCCAACTGAACACGTATATCTCACCGGTCTTTGGATGAACATTGACCCGCGTGGGCCGTTTCGCTTCGATGTTCTGCACATGCTTGCCTTCCGGACTGAACACCTGAATCCTGTCGTTCCAATGATCGGCCACGTAGAGGCGGCCCTGCGCATCGGTCGCGATATCGGCGGGGCCGTCGAACAGTCCGTCTTCCGTCCCGGATTCGTGGGCGCCAAGAAACAAGGTCGGCGGTTTGTCGCTGTCGTATCGCATGCGCGCAACATAATGCCGCCAGAGCGCGAGGCCATGTCGTCCCGGTCGTCCTACCACATGCTTGGTCAGATACAGCCATTGGCCGTCCGGGCTGAACGCGGTGCGTTGGGCGTCGATGTTGAGAACATCGACTTCAATGATATTGTATGTGCCTATTAGACCTTCGCTCAGAACAGGTTTGTCGTCTTCGGGCGGCGAGCCTACGGTCGGACCGTGCAAATGAAGCCTGTCGCTGCCGCCATCGGCGGCCAGTCTTGAGAGCCGTTCGCCAATCAAGGCGATACGATTCTCCGATACCGCAAGAGCATGTCCCGCCGCTCCGTTAAACGTCCCCCGATGCCCCCCGCCCTGGTAACGTCCGTCGAGATAGCGAAAGCTGTTCGCATTGCGCCCGCTTTGCAGCAGCGTGCTCTGGTAGTAGTTCGGCTTGATCGGCAAGCGTTCGCCGTGCGGATGATCGTGCCAGATCACTCCGGGCACCTCGTCCACCTTGTCCCGAGGAAACGGATAGACCGTGCGCATGTAGTTCCCGTCGCGATCAAACAGGCGCACATGGTCGAAGCCGCGTCCGTCGGAAACGAATATGCCTTCCCGCGTCGGCGCGAGCGCCAGTCGCGAGCCTGAAGTGGACGACCATTCGCCCTGCCGCGAAGGCCTGCCCGGATGCCAGAACAGCGTGCGCTCGAAACGCGGCTTCAGGCCCAGCGACACGCGCACGGTCACAGCGTCCTTGTCGTCCACATACACGCCCGCGTCGTCTTTGCCGTCCCAAACCAGCGTCTGCGCCTTCGAGTTCCAGACAAACGGTTCCGGCGCGTTCACGCCCAACACGCCGCTGGCCAGATGGCGCACGATGCGCCCGCCTTGTCCTGAGCCTGGCGAAGGGACTTGCCCTGAGCTTGCCGAAGGGTCCGCATGCTCGATGGCCACCGTGACATCGCACCAGCCTTTCGTCTCGAACGTAATCGTCACTTCGTCGCCGCGGCGCGTGAGCGTCGGCTCGCGCGCGAATTCGAACACCTCCTCGCGCTTTGGACGCAACTCGTCGTACGGGTCGTCCTTGACTACCCGCACCCGCCGGCTGTCCGCGTTCTTCAACGTCAAGCCGCGCGGACGCAGAATCCGCATGGCAACGCGCCCGGCTTCGGCCTTGTCCATTGTCAGCGTCACCGGATCGAAGCGACCGACCAGCGCCTCGTCGAATGCGAACTCTACGTTCGCTCTGGCGCCCAGGTCGCGCAGCGCGTCGGTCGGCGGCAGTCCATCCCAATTGACAGACACGCGAGCGCGCAGCGGCGCTTCCGCCTGTCCGTAGAGGCGAAACGCCGTTGCGACCGCAAGCGCGGCCATGACAAGGACTTTTTCATTCCGTGTACGTTTCATCTGGCATTCCCTCCTTTGGACAGCTTCAAGACAAAGTCCTCTCAGAACATCATGACTACGGTACCTCGTACAGGAACAGGCATCAGCAACCCGCCGTGTCCTGCCGCTCCGCTTTCGTTGGCGATACGGTAGACTTTTCCGCTCAGCGAAGCGTTCGCTCCTTCGCGAACCTTGTAAAGAATGCGTTGCCCGGCAGGAACTCGCAGGGCGGTTTGCGTTGCGATCACCGGATCGCGCAGTGTTCCGGCTCCGCTGCCGTCGGTGTCGAAATTCAGCAGGTCTCCGGCCAGTTCCGATATGCCGGATCCGCTGCTGATTGTCGCAAAACGAACCTTGTCCAGGTCCAGGCCGCTCACCGTGACCGTCCCGCCCGCCGCAAGCCGCAGTTCGCCGAACCGATTGCGGTTTCCGCCGACATGCTCCAAACGTATCTCGCCGGCGACCGCAATGTTTCCGGTTATGTTTTCCGTAACGGTTACATGTCCACCGTACCCGCATGATGTCGTATCGTACAGGTTGTAGCGCAACAGGGCGCCAAGAGCAACATGGCGGTAGTTGCGAACGGTCAGATGGGATTCCGGGGCGGCCGTGTAGGATCCGCCTGTCTTGGTCAGGAAGGCATGTATGTCGCCCACGACCAAATCCCCGGAAGCGTCGCCGCCATCAAGCGAAATGTTTGCTTGGCGCGGGTTATGGGTGCCGGATCCGGCCGTTTCGGCGCGAATGCTCCCAAGAACGCAATAGCCAACATGATCAATGAGAATGTCGCCATGCCCTCTTCCCGTGGAATCGGTGCGGATCCCCTGGACAACGGCTACGCTGGACGAGCTGTATATCTCTACTGTGCCGGACGACACGCGCCCCTCCTTCCGGCCATGCGCGTGCAGATAGGCGATCGTCACCGAGCCCGCTCTGGCCTGCGCCGATCCAATGGAGACACTGCCCGCGCGATAGTCCGTATTGACATATTCATGCCATCCGTGCGTGTCGATTCCGCCAAGAACGACTTCGCCGACATTTCGAATGACAAGGCTGTCCGTACTGCCCAGACGCTCGTTACGCGTGGCGCCGTCCGGATTGTGACGGCGCAAGAGAACAGATACATCCTCCCCTTCCGAGACCAGATCGCCGCCGTTCAAGTCGATCACGATCGTTCCGCGGTCCGTGCTATTGGCGCGTGCGGCATAGAGTCTGTACGTTCCCAAATGCAAACCGGCGTTCGCCACCGCGTTGCTGCTGCCGTCCCCGTACCGGTCGGACCAGTTGTACATCCAGTTCGGAGATGCGCCGGCAGGCCAAACCGTGTTGCCGTCCCCTTCCCCTTCAATACGAGGCGACTCGCCATCCACAACCTGATTGCCGCCAACCGAAAAGGCCCACGTCAACATCGGCAGGAACAGCAGACAGCAAACCGGACAACGTCTCGTCGCCGCCCTGAAAAACCGCCTCGCGAGCACGAACGGATCGTTCTTGGCGCTTCGCTCATTCATGCGTACCTCCTCCGTATATTTTCCGCGACAGATCTCACCTGGCTACTCCGCGGAAACGCGCCGAAAAAAACGAGGTTGTCATGATCTTCGGGAAAGCATACGGTGTTTCCTTGAGATCGGACAAGGGTTTGACTTGCTTTTTTTTGTCGGGAATTGCCGTGTATTCGGAACAGGACATAGCGGAAGCCAGTTTTCTCGGCTGCGGGCATGTGACGCCGGACCCTCGCTGGCATATGCCGAAGGCCGTTCATGCCATGCACGAGCTGGTCGCGGTCGTTGCCGGACGCATGACGGTCGGCGACAGCCAGGGCCGGCTATGGAC
This sequence comes from Kiritimatiellia bacterium, assembly GCA_007134465.1. Lineage (GTDB taxonomy): Bacteria > Verrucomicrobiota > Kiritimatiellia > UBA8416 > SLMC01 > SLMC01. The sequence goes on from SLKS01000111.1 coordinate 4,442, forward strand.
GGCGGAACCCGGCAGCGTGCTGCTGTATCCGGCAGGCGCGGCGCACGAGGAACGGTCAGATCCCGATCGGCCGCTCGAGAGCTATTATCTTTCCTTTACCTGTCCCGGACTGGTCGACGCGCCGCTGCGCATGACCGCCGATTCGCGCGGCAGCATCGAACGCATGTGCGCATGGCTCGACACGGACCGGCTTACCTCGCATCCGGCCATGCCGACGCAACGCCAGGCGCTGCTGCAGGCGATCCTGTCGGAGTTCCTCGTCCTGCTCGACGTGCCCGACATGCCGATCGTCGCCCGTACACGGCGGCATATTCGCGCGCATATCGCCGAACCGATCCGACTGAACGAGCTTGCCGAACTGAATTCGCTGAGCAAATACCATTTTTTGCGCCGGTACCGGGCGGCAACGGGACGAACGCCCGGCGAGGAAATACGGCTGATGCGCACCGAGATCGCCCGCGATTGGATTGCGGGCACGAACACGCCGTTGAAGGCCGTGGCCGAACGCGCCGGATTCGCCGACGTCTACACGCTCTCGCGCGCTTTCCGGCGGCGGTTCGCCATGCCGCCAGCCCGCTATCGCCGCCTTCACGGGGAAGGGAAAGTCCTTCCCGAGTCCAAAGCCGAACGCTTGCCGTAACGCGCATCGGGCGCGGCTTTCGCCTTTGTGTTCTCTGTGTTCTTTGCGGTTGTCTGCTCTTTCCAGGTTCAATTGTTGCTTGCGGGCGAAGCCCGCGTTTCCCGCGCGAATCTCCACCAGGAGTACTGGAGAAGGTGGCCCGACCTCATTTGGTTGGCCGCCACGCCATGCCATTGCGAGTTATTCGGAAGGAATACGGGCGGACTGCGCGATTCAGGGAAGGATTGGGCGAAAAATCTGGACGCTTGTTCCAGATCTTCGCGACGGCCGGTCTGCAACCCGACATAGGCGAACAGGCCGGACAGCCACAGAGGCGCATCGAAGAAGTTGGATGCGTCGAATTCCTTTTCGGCGCCCTCGCGCAGCAATTGCAGAACGCCGGCGTCTCCCGAGAGCCGATGCAATTCGCAAAGCGTTTGAATGGCCAGGCAATAGGCCTGATCCTCGCGCGCGTAGCCCTGACCCCGAATCTGCTGGGCGGAATGCAGGTGCGGCCCCAACCGTTTGCGGAGCGCTAGAATGTTCTCCGAAAACAGGGCCAGCGCCTTGTCCAGCCACTCGCGTTCCCCCGTGAGTTCGTACAGGGTGCAAAACACGGAAATCGTATTGGCGTTGCGCGAAAGGTTCTGTAGGCCGCGGGAGTCTTCCTCTTTTAGCTTGTCCCAGGCGGCGACCAGCCCTTGCGCGTTGCGCAGGCTCGCTTCCAACGCCATGGGCTCGCCGGTCAGCATGTAGTACAAGGCCAGCCCGGCCGCCTGGTTCCCGATTCGCGGACTGTTTTTCAAGTGCATGGAATGGAAATGAGGCATGACGTTGCCCCCGCGCTTCTGCAAACCCCGGATTTCAGGCAAATCCCGGTCCGACCACAACTGATCGATATCGATGGTGTGCCGCGCCATTTGAGAGCCCAGTTTCATGGCGTGCGCATCGCCGAACCGCATGGCGTTGAGAAACATGAGATGCGACCAGCGATCCACCCCGACCTGCCCGCGGCCGGGAACGCTCAAATCGCCGAAATCCATCCATCCGTACCAGGTCGCCCAATCGCTCCAGAAACCGATTTGGGCGCGCCAGGTCGAGAGGCGCGCCGCGAAGACGCTTGTCTGGTTGCCCGGATCCGTCGCGCTGCGCTGCATGCGTTCCCAGGATGCCAGCTTGAAGTTGGCCTCGCGGTTCTTTTCCACCCGCACGCCGGCCGGCGCGAACAGACCGGGCGCCGCGTCCGTAAGCGCGTAGGTTTCTCCCGACGCCAGCGCGTACAGAGGCGTGTTCAGTTCCGCCTTGATTTCTTCGGCGGTTGTTTCTGAAAAATCCAAAACGAACTCATGGCCCTTGCGAATGCCGCCCGGATATTTGTACACGTTCTTTTCGGGACCCAGCGGAGTCATGGAATCGTCGTACAACGGGTGCCCGGACCCGCTCCGCCACCCCCTGCGCGGACGCGGCCATTGGCCTTCTTCCGGCCACAGCCAAAGACGCAGACGACTGTCCTCGACTTCGACGGCCTTTTCGTAGTTCTGCCAGAACTCGCGAATGGCAACCGTCAAGCGCCCGCGCTCGCCTTTCAGTTCGATCACCCCATCGCTTCGTTCTCCCTTCTTCAGTTCCGTTTCCCCGCTCGAAACGACATATTCGAACCCGTCCAAGGCGCTTTCGCGCTTCGGGTCCCGTCGGCAGACCTGAAGAAGACGGAACCGGTTCTTTGCCTGCGCGCCGTCCGAGGAAACCGCGATGGTCTCGCCCAGTTCGAGTCCGAACTCCGCGCCCATGCTGCGAAACGAAAACCATTCGAGCGGTCCGGTTCGGTAGCCCATGGCGCCGTGATTCTCGAGCCAGAGATGGACCTTGACTCGGGGCGCGCCCGCCCACATGGCAATGCGGGCCGTATAGCGCATCCGCCCGTCATGAACATCCGGGAACGTCCCGCGAACGCGTACCACGGCCCGGATCGGCCCTTCGCTCTCCACCGCCACCTCGGACGGCGCGCCGGCGACGCTGACTCGGCCGTCGGCGGCGGTCAAAAACAGGCCGCGACCGGTAGAACCGATTCTTTCCGATCCCCCGACGCGGATGGATTCGAACAACCCGCCTTGCTTTTTGGGAATCGCAACTTCGACAGCCCCGTTCGACAGGCGAACCCGATCCGCGCCGTCTTCCACCTTGACGCCGGCGGCGGGGGCCGGGTTGCCGCCCGTCGCCGTCACGGTCAATTCGACCGTACTGTTCGACGCGACCGGAACGAGCGTGTCCATGAGCGCCCAGCGAACCGATCCGTCGTCCCACGGCACATGCGCGCGAAACTGGGCGGGGATATTCTTGCCGCCAAGGGAAACAGACAGCGTGTCGGCTTGCTTCAGCACGCCTTTCGAAAACGGAATGCCCGTCGTGATCGCAGCCGGATTGCGGCCGAATTC
>SLKS01000075.1 GCA_007134465.1 Kiritimatiellia bacterium
TCGCCTTCGACCAGCTTGGCCTTGTAGCGCCCGTCCAGAAGATGGCCGTGCCGACCGTGCCGCAGGTTGTAGTACACCGTGTACGCCGTCGAAAGAGACTGCATGAATTTCGAGCAGTTCGCTTCCGGCGTCTCGAATACCAGATGGAAGTGATTCGTCATGCAGACGAACAAGTACAGCCGGACATGGAATTGTTTCGCCCGTTCGCCCAGCCGTTCAAGAAATCGCTCGTAATCCGCGTCGTCTCTGAAGAGCCGTCTTTCCAACGGCCAACTGTCTCCGCCGTAGTTCCCGGACGAAGGCGCATCGCCCACCATCCGGCTGGTGACATGATAGATCGCTCCGGGAAACTCAACTCGCAGTTGCCTTGCCATATTCGCCACCCTCCTTTGTTCGCATGGCCGTCACTATGGCAAAAACGCTTGTAGATTGCAACAACTAAAATGTATTCTGAAGGGCTGACCCCGTATTTCCGAGGTCTAGCTTAACACGTATGCCCTCGCTCCTCCCGCCGCTACCGGCTGAGCAGACGGACTTCCGGAAAGGCCGTGAGCCAGAACTCTAAGGCGAAGCGCCATTCGTCGTCGCGCCAGCGGCCGTCGTCGCGCTCGTAGCCGGGCACAAATCCGAGCCGGGCGCGCAACGCCATGCAATCCCAGAACCGCGCCACGAGCCCCTCGGTTTCCTCGAGCCTTTGCTCCTCGAACTCGTAGCGGGCGCCGATACCGAAATTCCAGGCACGCGACGGTTTCAGCAGCAGATTGCCGTGCAGCAGCGCGCTCTGCTCGCGCCGCACGCGGTATTCCGCCGTCGCCTTCCAGAATTCCGACACATCCAACGCCGTCTCGACATTGAAGCGTTCCAGCGCAGAATCGTAGGTGTTGTAGGCGCCGTCCATGTTCAGAGTCCAGCCGCCCGCAATGGGCCGGAAACGGAGGTCGAACGCGAATGGAGTCAGCGGATCCTGATCGGACTCGGGTTCCATCCGCAGGCGCGTATGCAGGTCGAGATCGAGAAAATCGCGGGAGGCGTCGCCGACTTTGGTCTGCCATTTCTGCCGCAAACCGATTTTAACCGAATGGTTTTTCGCCAGTCGGTCCACCGCGTCGAACTGGTACAGGTTATCGGCGCTCACGGTGGGTTCCGGCGCGAAGGCATAGTCGGCATAGGGTTCGACGACATGGCGCAAGGGCGAGACGATGCCGCCCGTCCAAGCCTTGAAAGCCTTGAACGAGGCTTCCGAGCCCACCTGGAACTGCGACCGCGCATCGGCGCCGCGTTCGACCTCGACGGGGACGCGGTCCAGACTGCCGTCCTCGTTCGGGACCCAGTCGAACCGCATTCCGCGCGTGTTCGAGAACCAGGTGTAGCGATAGCCGGCACGCGGCACGACGTTCAGGAATCCGGCCAGTTTGCGGGGCCGGTAGAGCATGTGGCCGGTATCGAAGCGCGTTACGGCGTAGGCCGCATCGTTGGTGTTGGCGTTGGACCACAGCCGTTCGAGGCGAGCGGCAGCGGCCAGGCCCTCGTAGAAGACGCCCGAGTCGGCGATTTCGCTGCGAAACCAGCGCACGGTCAATTCCGGTACGCGCTGCGTTTCGTCGTAGAATTCGTTCACGCGTCCGCGCAAGAGCAGATCGGCCACATAGCGCTGTCCGCGTCGCGTATAGACGGCGAAATTTTCCGGCTGGCGGCTGCGGCGGTGTTCGCGCACGAAGAAATCCTCGAGCATGTCGCGGTCGCTCAGCCAATGGGCTTGCAACCGAAGCGTATCCTGCGGGGTCGGAGCGTACTGATGGCGGAACCGCGCGCGCGAACGGTCCGACGGAATGTCGTGATCGTCGTCGGGCGCCGCCTGGTCGTCGGCATAGTACAGTCGAACGTCTCCGCTCCACCCCGCCGCCCGGTTGCGCCAGGCGAAATCCTGGCCCATCGCCCAACCGCGCCGGGTCCGATAATCGAGGTGCGTTTCGCCGGCGCCATGCGTGCCGAGCGGATAGCTGTAGGACCCGAGCGCGAAGTAGCCTTCCCGGCTGCGGTAGCCGGGCCGCAAACTGAACCCGAACCGTTCCTTCAGATTGCGGGTCCAATAGGGCCAGTACAGCGCCGGCACGCGTCCGAAATACCAGCGCGCTCCGTAGATTTTCAAACGTTCGCCGGGCAGGATCACCAGTTTGCGCGCGCGAACATGATAATGCGTATGCGGTTCGTCGAATTCGCACGTGGTGATGCGGCAGTTGTACACTACAAACCGATTGGCCTTGTCGCGCTCGATCCGCTCGGAACGGAGCAGGCGGAACGGCTCGGCTTCGCCGGTCACGCCGGCCAGCGTCCAGGCTTCCTGCTCGAAGTCGTATTCCAGACGGTCGCCTCGCCAGGTTTCCGTGCCGCCGCGCGTTACCACGACATTGCCCTCGGCATAGGCCTTTCTGTCGCGCGTATTCACCCGTACCGCGTCCGCGCTCAGCGTCTGCTCGCCATACTGCAGCAGAACATTGCCGCTCGCGTGAATCCATCCGCTGTCGTGAAAGAATTCCGCTTCGTCGGCATGGCGCAACACGATGGCGCCCGCTTCCGACTCGTCGGCGCCGGCTTCCGCCGGAAACGGAACCGGTTCCGCCGACGGCGGCGGCGGCAAGTCCGCTGCCCGGGCCGCCAGGACCACCGCCAGCAGCGCCGCGCCGGCGCCTGTTCGGAAAAGGCTTATGTATAATCCTGTAATTTTTGGCCTCTTCGGCGTTGATAATCTTGAGGAACATCCAACATCCAACAAGAAATTTCCAACGTCCAATGTCGCCTTTTGCCGTCGGTTCAAAACACCCGATCCCGTCGGAACATTGGTTTGCGTCGTTTTCATGTTGCTACGTCAAAAACAAGAGAATTAGGTGGACGACTACGGCGACGACTACGGATTACGAGTGACGGAAGCCCGCCTGCAACGCTGTAGCACTGCGGGCAGGTCGTCTCCCGTAGTCGTCGCCGTAGTCTGTCACGTCCTGATTTCCGTTTGTCACCTCTTTGTCGCCAACCGGTGGCCGACACGCTTTGCACAGGGCAATCGAAGCAGTTTACGGCAACGTTTACGGTGGAGTTAGTTTCGATGCGGTTGACGGCAAAGTTTACGGAACAGACGAGATCGCCTCTTCCTCCAACGCAAACTGCCTCGTAAACACCGCCGATTCTAACTCCGTCGTCACCTTTGCCGTAAACTTCAGCGATCCCGCCCTCTGACCCCCGATCTCCGGGTTGCGGGCGCAGCCCGCCTTATGCGAATTCCTGACTGACATACAGCTCCTCGCCGCTTTCGGCATCCGCGATGCGAATGGACTCGACATGTTTCGCCGGATCGGACCGGAAAACGAGACGACCGCCCAATTCGTTTTCCAAGCGCACCAGCATCTCTTCGTCCTCCTCGCGCAATCGGCGCAGCACGGACGGATGCACGACAATGTCCACGGCGGGAAACGACTTGCCGGATTTCCGCTTGCGGATCAGGTTCTGGATTTGGCGCTGAATTTCCACGCTCATGCTCATCGGCGATTTCACGTTGCCGCGTCCCTTGCAATACGGGCAATCCACGACCATGGCCGACAGCAGGCTTTCCTCGGCGCGCTGGCGGGTCATCTCCATGATGCCCAGATCGGAGATGGGCAGCACATTGGTCCGGGCCCGGTCCCGTTTCAGGGCGTTCTTCATTGCGCGATACACGGAATTCTGATGCTTGCGCGAACGCATGTCGATCAGATCGACAATCACAAGCCCGCCGATATTTCTGAGTCTGAGCTGGCGGGCGACTTCGGCGACGGCCTCCAGATTGATGTCCAGAATCGCCTCCTCCTGCGACCCTTTGCCCTTATGACGCCCGCTATTGACATCCACGGCGATCAGGGCTTCGGTTTCGTCGAACACCAAGCGGCCGCCGGACTTGAGGGTTACCTGCCGCCGGAAGGCTTCCTCGACCTGCCGATCAATTCCGTATTGCTCGAACACGGGGCGGTCGCCTTCGTAGAACTGTATTTTGGAGCGGGCGCGCCGGGAGATTTTAGACGCCAATTCGCGAATTTTCTCGTAGGTCTCGCGAACGTCTATGACGATGGCCGCGACATCCTCGGTGAGCCAGTCGCGCACGACGCGCTCGACTAGGTCGGGCTCGGCATAGAGGCGGCATGGCGCCTTTGCTTCCGCGCATTGGCTCTCCATGTCGTTCCACAGCGCAAGCAGGCCGCGCATGTCGCGAACAAAACTGCTCTTTCGCGCGCCGGCCGCCGCCGTGCGCACGATCACGCCCGTCCCCCTTGGCACGGGAATTTTTTCCAGTATCTTTTTCAGGCGCTGATGCTCCTTGGCGTCCTCGATCTTTCGCGACACGCCCTTGAGCGAAGCGCCCGGCATGAGCACCAGGTAGCGACCCGAGAGACTGACGGCCGCCGTGACACGCGGCCCCTTGGCGCCGATCGGCCCCTTGGTGACCTGCACCACGATATCCGATCCGGCGGGAAACCGCTTTTCGATTTCGGAATTCTGCAAGCGCTTCTTTCGGGAGCCTCGACGACGGCGTGCCGGCGCCGCATCCGCATCCTCCATATCCGATCGGGAATCGGGCATCATGTCCCAATAGTGAAGAAACGCGTTCTTGCTCATCCCGATATCCACGAAAGCGGCTTGAAGATCGTGTTCCAGATTCTGAATCTTGCCCTTGAACACGCTGCCCGCAATTCGCCGCTCGGACGGATGCTCGACCTGATATTCCTCAAGGCGACCGTTTTCCAGTACGGCAACACGGGTTTCCATGCTGCCGGCATTGATAATGATTTCCCGTTTCAATTTGTTCCCCTTTCCCCATCCGAACATACAAGCTCCTTTCCCTTCAGTCCACGGTAAACCCCGCCTCTCGCCGGGCCCGAACGTGCACGCTTTGAATGATGCCGACCGCCGACAAGGTCGCGATCATGAACGAACCGCCATAGCTGAGAAACGGCAGAGGCAAACCGGTAATGGGAATCAGCCCGACGGTCATGGCCACGTTCACCGCCACATGGCCGAACAGCATGGCGATCAGTCCGGCGCACAGCAACTGGCCCTGCTTGTCTTCGGTCGCCAGCGCGGCCCGCATGCCGGAAACGATCACCGTCGCGAACAAGAACAATACGGCGACAGCTCCGACAAATCCGATTTCTTCGGCAATGACGGAAAAGATGAAATCCGTGGGCGCGACGGTACGCGGCAGGTAACCCAGCATGTTCTGGGTTCCTTTCAGGTAGCCTTTGCCCCGCACGCCGCCCGATCCGATGGCGATACGCGACTGAATCTTGTTCCAGCCAGACCCCAGCGGATCCTTGTCGGCGTTGAAAAAGCCGGCCAGCCGTTCGCGATGGTAGTCCCGGACGCCCACGACGCGAAGCGTTTGTTCGGCGGGCGCGCGCAACGGACCCAGTCGCTCGGGAAAGGCCATGGCGCCCAGAGCGAACCCGGCCAGCAGAAGGCCAACGGCCAGCAAAGCGCCTGCAATGCGCCAGCGAACGCCTGCCGCGAACAGCATCGCGCCGGCGATCGCGAAAAAGACAATGGCCGTGCCCAAGTCCGGCTGCAGAAACACGAGCGCAACAGGCGCCGCCGCAAGGCTAAACGTCGCGACGACCGCTTTCCAGCCTGTCGCATCCTCGCCAGGCCGCCCGAGAACAAAGGCCAGCACGCCGACTAGCGCCAGTTTGGCGAATTCCGAAGGCTGAATCCCCATGGCGCCGAACAGCCGCAGCCATCGGCGCGCCCCGTAGATTTCGATGCCGAACACCAGTACGAACACCAGCAGAAAAAGCGATAGCCCGTAGAACCATGGCGTATGGCGTATCCAGCGGCGATAATCGAAAAGAGCAAGAGCGAAGCTGGCGGCAAGCCCGGCCAATGCCCAATACATCTGCTGCACGTACAGTCGTCGAACCGGTTCGGACTCGCTCACGTAGCAGGCGCTGTACACGAACAGCACGCCCGCCACCGTCAGCGCAACGGTCGCGGCAAGAAGCGCCCAGTTCATCTTCAGCAACGGCTTGAGTTGGGCCCATCCGCGACTCATGGCGTCCGCTCCCCGGCCGCCAAGGCCTCCTCTTCGAATCCCAGGGCGGCGGCCATCAGCGTACGCATGCGTGGCGCGGCGACCAGTCCGCCACCGCCGGGCGCATCCTCGACAATCAGCACGGCCGCGAACCGCGGACGCTCGAACGGCGCATAGGCGGCCATCCAGGCATGACGACGAGCGTCTCCCTCCCGCACGAACTGAGCCGTGCCCGTCTTGCCGGCCATTCGCACGCCTTCGATTCGCGCGCGCTGCCCGGTACCGGAAGAAGCATGAACCACATCCAGCATGCCGCCTTGGATCGTCCGCAACGAAGTGTCGGACCAGCGCAAATCGGCCAGCGTGTCGCCCGGTCGGGCGCCGTTCCGCGCCGTGGCCGACAGGCCCGCGACATCCGAGCCCGACCCCAGAATCATCCGCGGCCGATAGACAGTCCCGCCATTGGCAATGGCCGCGATCATCACGGCCATCTGCAGAGGCGTAACGGACAGGGCGCCCTGTCCGATGGACACGTTGCACGTGTCGCCCGGCCGCCAGGCATCCCGCAACACGCGCCGTTTCCATGCGTCGTCCGGCAGCAGGCCGGCCCGTTCGCCCGGCAACTCGATACCGGTCGTCCGGCCCAGTCCCATGGCATCGGCCATGCGCCAGATGCGTTCGTATCCGGTCATAAGGCCCAGCTGATAGTAATAGACGTTGCACGACTGTTCCAGCGACTTGCGCATGTCAATCCAGCCATGCCCGGACTTGCGCCAGCATGCGAACGGGTGATCGCCCACGAAATACCTGCCCGCGCAGTCGAACACCATATCGGGACTGGCTCGCCGATTTTCCAGCGCCGCCAGCGCCACGGCCATTTTGAACACGCTGCCCGGCGGATACACGCCGGCGATCGCGCGGTTCAGCAACGGCCGGTCTTTGTCATCGAGCAAGCTCGTCCATGCCTCGCTCGATATTCCCTTGCCGAATTCGTTCGGATCGAACGTCGGCCGCGAAGCCATGGCCAGCACATCGCCGTTGCGCGGATCGAGAACAACCGCCGCGCCAACCACGCCTTCGAGCGCGGATTCCGCCGCCCGCTGAATGCCCGCATCCAGCGCGAGCACAACCGGCTCGCCCGGCCACGGGTCGCGGCGGCCAATTTCCTCGTGCCGGAAGCCGGACGCGTCCACGCGCACCAGGTATCCGCCCGACACGCCCTGCAAGAATTCGTCGCGAACCCGCTCGACCCCGTCCCGCCCCTCGTAGGCAGGCATGTAATAGTGATAGGCGGCGGCCTCGGCCGAGAGGTCGGGCTCGGCCCGTCCGACATAGCCAAGCACATGGGCCGCCAGCCGTCCCTCCGGATAGACGCGCACGGATTCCACCGCGATGTCCACGCCGGGCAACCGTTCCA
>SLKS01000294.1 GCA_007134465.1 Kiritimatiellia bacterium
GCAAAGAAAGACAGTTGTGCAGTTTTATGGCCACACCAATCGGGTGTCAGGGCGCATCTCTGCAAGCTGTTCTCCATCTTTGTGTTCTCTGTGTTCTTTGCGGTTATCTGCTCTTTCCAGGCTGATTCCCGACCTCTTGGGTTGCGGTGTCAGCCCGCCTTAAGGTAACGGCGGCGGCGAAATTGTTTGCGCCGCCCGTATCGCGTGGCGCCCCGCTGGCAGGCGACCAAGATCGAGGACGCCTTCGTTTCCGGCGGCAACGTCCCGGTCGCCCGCGCGGTAGACGCCGTTGGGAACCGCATCCAGGACCAGAACGCGGGCGGGTTCGGCCAGATCGAACTCCAGTTCGGACAGCGGCGCGGGTTCGCGCGCGAACACGGCCAGCCAATCGCCGACAGCGGCGGCATGGGCGGCGTTACCAACCGGCGCCAAGCGGACGGACGGGCTTGGCATGGGATCGCTTTCGCGCAGCCGCACGGCGAGCACATTGAGGAAACGGACACTTGTGCCGGATTCCGCCGGCTCCACCTCCGTACGCCATTCGCCGGCAAAGGTCGGCCCGAGATTTCTACGCTCGAGGCCGGTTGCCAGATTCCTGCCCGTGAAGCCGTCGGCCTGCGTTCCCGTGTGCTCCACATAGGCGTAATGGTTCGGACCGCCTATCTTAAGAACGCGCGCCGGTTCGGGAAGCAGCACGCGATGCTCCAGACGGCCGCGCCCCCGCTGCGAAACGAGCAGACGGTCCGGCGTTTCCAGGATGCCGTCGTCGGGACTGTTTCCGGCCAGCAGCCGTTCGGATTCCGTATGCGGCTTGTCCAGATGATGCAGCAGGAATTTGGGCAGATAGTCGGCGCGGGTCGTTTCGATGCGGTCGTACACGACAAAAGCGTCCAGCGGCCGTAGATACAGAAAGGAACGGGTCGCGAGCGCCACCTTGGGTTCGCGCTCGGGCTCGGCATAGACGGTGGAATTGTAAGCGGCCGTTATGTTCGCCGCCACATAGTCGTACAGGCCCGGCACACTCTCGAACGCTGCAATGTCCGCGCGTTTCAGATGCGGCCCGCTATGGAGCAGTTCCCGGAAATGCCCGAAATTGGCGCAGAGAAAGCCGGTGGGCCGTATCGCGCGCTGGCCGCCCGACAGCCAGGCCCAGCCTCTCCCGCCGCCACGCCAGGCCAGATAGGACGATGTTTCTCCGGGCGCCAAAACGAGCAGGCTGTTCGCGGAAACAGTCTGCGTCATGTAGCCTAGCCGATGGTCGCTCGTATAGCCCGGCGCCATGAGGCCGGTGCGCGGGGCCAGCCAGCCGCCTTTTTGAATGCCGAAATGGCCGACATCGTAATGCTCGTGATGCGTGAAATAGTCGCCCGCATGGAAAACGGCGTAGGTCTCGTCGGGATCGCCCCAGCGCCCGCGGAAGAAAACCAAGCCCATGGAGTTTCGCCCGAACAGCATCGCTTGCGGAAAATTCTCGCGCATCCATAGCTCGGGCCGGACCGGATCGTAGTCGTCGTTGGCCGGCCTGGCGACAGGATCGTACGTTAGCGCGACATACCAGTAATAGGGCCGTTTCCCGTACGGGATCGGCGAACGGTTCCGAATATAGTCCGCGCCGGCCATGACGCCGGGATCGCCGGAGAGCCGCGCGAAATAGTCCGTGGTCAGCTCCCACCAGCCGGTAGCGCCCAGCCGCAACGAGCCTTGCGAATCGCCATAGGCCTCGAACGTTTCGTTGGGTCCAAACTGATAGATTTGCCAATAGCCGATCCGCTTCATGATCTCGCGAATCGCCAATCCGTCGAGCGCGTCCGTGCCGAAGGCGGTCATGAAGCAGTCGGCGGCGAGCGCATAGGGGCCGGCCCGGTTGTAGATCCAGTAGCTGGCGCCTTCGGGCCAGGCTTCCGTGTGGGCCAGCGCGCGCAGGCTGTCCGCGTAATGGGCGGTGGCCCGGCGCAGCAGATCCCGGTAGCGTGGCCGGTCGCCAATGGCCAGCGCGGCGATCATGGCGTTGTTGGCCGCCTGATTGCGTCCATGCCACAAGGCCATGTACTGCCCATCCAGCTTGGCCAGCTCCGATTCGAGACGGTCGGCCAGCTTGTGTTCGATGGCCGCGCGCGCGCCAGGCGTCATAGCCGGGTGCTCGTACAGCCAGTCGTAGGCCAAGGCGAAGGTCCAGATGTTCGAATAGCCGCGCCCGCTGCGTCGAATGCGGCGGGACAGCATCAGACGGATCGCCCGCTCGGCATGGACATCGTCGTCGGTTGCAATCCAGCAGGCGGCGGCCATGGCCGGATGCCAGGCATCGTCGGGCACGGCCAAAGCCTTGTCGAATATCTTGCGGAACACGGGATCGTTCGCGCGCAGCGCGCGCACCTCGGCGAACGTGCGGCCCGGTCCGGCAGCGTCGGCCGGCTTGTACACGAGCCGCGGTCGCCTCGGAATCACGGCGCCGTCGAACGCCGTCTCCGGCGGATGACGCGTCGCCTGCTGCTCCCAAAACAACGGCGCGCCGGACTGCGGAGCGACTGTGACGCAACCGGTCGGCAGAATCGCGCATGCGATTCCCCAACAGCCATATCGGAACAGACGGTTCATCCTAAATCCGGCAGTCAAGAAGCGCGAATGAAGCGCTATGGCTTGTTTTCTTTCGCGTCGGAGCCGGGCTGATTGCGTTTGTGGAAATCGGCAATGTGGCGCCAGATTTCCTCGGGGCTTTCCGCATACTGGAACAGGTCGAGATCTTCGGGACAGATGACGCCTTCGTCCGCCAAGGCCGGGAAATCGACGATCCGCTCCCAGAACGCGCGCGCGAACATGACCACGGGCAGGCGGGGCATCTTGAGGGTTTGCACAAGGGTCAGAGCCTCAAACAGTTCGTCCAGCGTACCGAATCCGCCGGGGAAGGCGACCAGCGCCTTGGCGCGCAACAGGAAATGCATCTTGCGGATGGCGAAATAGCGGAAATTGAAACAGAGTTCGGGCGTGATGTAGGGATTGGGTTCCTGCTCGAACGGCAAAGCGATGTTGAGTCCGATGCTCTTGGCGCCGATATCGGCCGCGCCGCGGTTGCCGGCCTCCATGATGCCGGGACCGCCCCCGGTAACGACAACGAACTGGCGATGCTCGTCCTTCTGGCCTTCGGCCGAGGCGATGCGCGCGAACTCGCGCGCGGCCGCGTAATAGCTCGCGTGTTCCACGCGTTTTTCCGCGCGCGCCATTGCCGCGCGCGCCGCCGGGTCGTCCGGAGCGGCCTCGAGCGCCGCGCGCGCGGCGGCATGTTCGCGCTGCGCCGTTTCCGGCTCGGGCGTGCGCGCGCTGCCGAACACGACAATGGTGCTCTCGACGCCCTGCTCATGCTGCAGCATTTCCGGCTTGAGCAATTCCAGTTGCAAGCGTATCGGACGCAGGGCGTCCCGGTTAAGAAACTCGATATCCTCGTACGCCTTGACATAGGCGGGCGCCAAGGTCAGGTCGTCCGAATTCTCCTTCTTCATGCTGCCTCCATCCGTTCATAATGTCATGATGCGCTTGCCGAACCGGAACAGGCTGATTTGGCGTGTGGATTCGGAAATGGCAATGGCCAGCGCGCGCGTGGCCGCGCTAATGCCCGCTGCCGCCACATGCCGGGCGCCGAGCCCGGACGGCAAGCCCTCGACCGGCGCCTTGCTTCTCAGATACGCGCCCGCCGAAAGGATCACGCCATCGCCGCGCACAATGATCGCGCCGTCAATATGGGAAAACTCCTTGATGGTTTCGGTCAGGCCCGGATCCATGATGTTGCGTTCGCTCTCTTCGTAGCCGCGAAAAGGATTCATGACCATTTGCTGGGCATGCGCCAGCACCGCCTGATCGTCGCCCACCACGAACAGGGCGCCCACGGCCTTGCCTTCCCGGCCCTCGCACGCGAGTTCCGTCGCCACCTGCAACGCTCGAATCAGCACCGACTGGTCCATGTCGCTGAACTCGTCGTTGCCGGATTCGGAAAAGAAAAAACGGTAGGTCCGATCCGCATCGGACAGTACCAGCGTGTCGAGAGACGACGGATTCGCGAACCCCAGCACATTGACCACTCGGTCGCCCTGCCGGATGCATCCGCGCGCCAGCGCCAGCAGCAGGGTAAGGTCCATCCGGCTTTGCGGATTCGCGCCGGAGAACGGAAACTCGAGCCGTTGCGCGCGCGCGTCCTCGGAGGGGAACGAAGCCGACACGGCCGACCGCGAACACACGCGTACCAGCGGGCGGTCGAAAGGCTCCATGACCGAGGCGTCCCGTTCGATAGGGATGTCCGTATAGACCAGAATGGCGCCGGCCGCCACTTCTTGCGCCAGCGCCAAACCTTGGCGGATCAGAATACGCGACGGCCCGTCAAGCTGCGCCACGCCGTCGGTCGCCGGAACAGAACCCGAAAGGACCTGGAACACGTCCGACCCGGAACGGCACAGCCGCAGCCGGTCCAGCATGGCGGAATCCTGAAACCGCTCGGCAACGGCGGCCAACGCCTGAAGATGTCCCTCCTCGCCGCCGACAATCATGACCACAGCATGCACCCGCCCCTCGTCCGAGGGATCGTAGGCGATGCCCTGCTGACTGACGAGCACGGCGGCCAAGGTCCGGTCGGTTTGCGACAAACGCGCGTGCGGCATGGCCAGTCCGGGCGCAATGCGCGTACTCATGGCCTCTTCCCTCTCCAGCACGGCGTCCAGCACAGCCTGCCCGGCAATGCCCGGCAGATCGAGCGCGACTTGTTCGGCCAATGCGGCCAGGGCCGTTCGCTTGTCCGCCGTGTCCAGAACCATGCAGCGCCCGGGAGAAACATAATCGTTCAGCGTCATACATCGAGTCCCCGACGAATCACCTTGCGAATTTCTTCGGCCAAATCGTACGTGAACTTCCGGTCCTCGATACCCGCCTCGTCCGCCGCGGTTTTCATGATTTCCAGACAGCCGATCAGTTCGGCCGTCGTGAGATCGGGCTTCATCTCGCGCCGGTCTTCCTTTTGCACGCTGATCGCATCGAGAGCCTCCTCCCCTTTCTCGGGCGGGATCGATCCGCGAACGAGGCCCTCGGCAAAACGCGAAACCGTAACGCGGCCTTGCGCCTTGGTTTCGGCATCCAGCGCGGACGGCTCCAGAATGGTGGTCTCGAACAGGCGCAAGGCCACAATCATTGGCAACGGTCCTTCCGCAAGCGCGGTCAGAATCTCGCCGCCCTGTTCCATGGTCAGTTCGCCGGTTCGGACCTGTTCGCTCAGCTCGGCGATCGCCGCCATGGCCGCCTGCCGATCTTCCGCCTCGAGCTGCATCGCCTCGAACATGACCTCCGCTCCCTTGTCCAGCATGTGAGCCGCACCGGTTCGCAGCAGGCGCCCGGCATTCCGATAGGCCCACACGCCGACCAGGCCGCCCGCCAGAACCAGCGCGAGACAACCGATCCCTGCCGCCTTCCAACATCCCGAACTGTTGCTTTTTTCCATTTCTGTCATATTCTGCTCCTCATTCCGCAAACACATGAACAAGCGGATGCGTCTCTGTGACGGCTCCGATAAAAGACCATAACTCTCCATAAGGCAGGTCGGACGGCGCGAACACAAGCACCACACGCAGGCCCGGCCCCAGTTTGTCCAGTTTCTCGCGCAAGGCCCGCCCCGACGCCACGGGAAAATCCTCCGCCTCGATTTCCGGCGTCGTTTGCCCTTTTACCCACCGAGGGGTCAGACGCGTCAGCACGCCGGCCGTTCCATCGGCGCCGCGCGTCAAACGCAACTCCCACGGCTGGGCGAAACGGCGAGTCCGGTCCTTGAAAGACGGGTCCGGCGAGAAGGCGCGGTAATACAATTGGCCGGGTGGCGGCGGCTCCATGCGCAAACCGGTTTCCGTATCCAGCTCGCCCAGCACGGCGGCCAGCCGACTGGCGGCGCCGATCGGCAGCGCGTCGTCGAACCGCAACGTCACGAATGGATCGTGGCCGTCCCGAATGCGCTCGGAAAAGAGTTCCATGGCCCGGCTTACAGGCTGGTCTTTCTCCAGGACAGCGTCCTGCCCGTCCCGTACCGTTACGACCATGTCGGCCAGTCCCGCGCCGTCCGCCTTCGGAACAGGCGCCACCGACATGGCCAGGTCCAGCACGCGCTTCTTGCCCGTCTTGTATTCCGGCTCGATCGCTATTTCCAGCGTGGCCAACGGCGGAAAGACCGTTTCCGGATTCACCCCGATATTCCCGTACACCTCCTTTTGCGGAGCCTGGCGAGGCACATCGAACACCGCCGACGGCTCGTTGTAGCTCGCCGCGATCGCATTGGGCCCGAACACGTCGGCCGCATACACGGTTTCCTCCGGATCGGTCGGAGAAGGCACGAACGCCGAGCCGGTAAACACCAGTCCGCGCGCGTCAAGAGGCCGACCGGTTTTCCTGTCCACGAAAAGGCGTTCCATGCGAACGGGGCCGATCGTTTCCTTCTCCGTCAAACGGGCGGTAAAGGTGAAGAACGCGCGCTCGCCCTTGGGCCAGAACCGAAGCCGGTCCGGGTCCACACGCCGGCCCGGTTCCATGCCTATGAACACAAGCGCGCGATGCACATCGCTCGGCTTCGCGAACACGACGGCCAGCGCCTCGTAGTCGTGGCCGCTGTTTTCGGCAATGATAAAGAATTCGGGCGGCTCCCCTTTCGCCGTCAGCCCCGTCGCCTGACCGCACAGGACAATTCGCTTTTCCTTGCGATCGGCGACAAGTCCAAACAGCGCAAGCTTGTCGGGATCGTCCTTGTATTTCTCCCGTGCTTCCCGGTATCGCCGCTCGGCCACGGCCCGGTTCAAATGGTGCAGCACGTCGTCGAGCGCATTATGCGTCAGTTCCTTGTCCTTGACCCGTTCGCGAAAAATCCGTTCGAGCGCGCCGGCGCCCGCGCGCTCGACGAGAAAGTTCAGGCGTTCCGGCGTGTACCCGCGTTCGGCCAGCGAACTTTTCTTGAGAAATTCGCCGATGGCCGTCCGCGGCGCAACCGCCCCCTCGGCCCATGCCGCGCTCGCGCCCAGCGCGCCGGCGCACGCCGCCAAGCCCAGCAGCCTGAATAATTTTCCGTTCACCACGCTCCTCCTTCGTCGCCGCCGTGCCGAAACAACCGAAAACGGCTCGACGCCGACGCGCGCCGAATAAATCAAACGGAATGGCCGCGCGCATCCGCCTTGTCGCCCCAACGCCGCCGTTCGATCGCCTTCAAGCGACGCAGACACCAGACCAGCACAGTCGCCATGCCCGCACCCGCCGCCAGCGCCGCCAGCAGCATGGCCGCCATTCTCCATTCCATACCCATAATCGAAACCCTACTGGATGTCTTGCCGCAGGTCAATGCGCATTCTGGACGGGCGCATCCCTATCCGTCCTTGCCGTCCACCGTACGCGTCGCCGTACGCGTCAACCGATCTTCCCACGTTCCGGTCGACGCGTA
>SLKS01000209.1 GCA_007134465.1 Kiritimatiellia bacterium
CAAACGGTTGGGGCCATGCCTGAGGCTTAAGATCAGGCGATTGTTGACATGGTCGGGTTCCTGAAAGAGAACCAGTTCCAAATTGTTTTCATCGTCGGTCCGGACAATGCCCGATTCCGAGACGTAAAAACGGGTTGTTTCCCTGTGGCCCCACTGCGGAACCGGGCGTTTAAGCCATCGGGTAGGACGGCGTTGCAGGTTCAAAATGGCTTCGCCTCTGTCCGTTCTGTCGAAGTCAATGCCTCCCAACGACGAGTTAATGAAGCCATGTTCGTCCAGATTGTTCGGATCGGCAAACGAGGTGATTTCAAGTTCGACAACCAGCGGCAATCCATGCAGGGGCAGGTTGATCATTGCCAGAAATATACCCGCCTCGGCTTCCATGCACTGTTCGTTGGGATTGTGTCGCCAGGCGCCCTCGAAGACCTTGAAAAGTTCGGGATCGGCCGGCTCGCTGAAATCCCAGGTGTAGTTTGCTGCGAGTTCAGCGCCGAGCGGAGCGGTTTGCGGATCGGCGCCGGGCGCGGCCATAGCCCAGTGCAGGGCGGGCACCGATACGGTGACGTTGCGCGCGAGATGCGTGAAATCAACCGTGCCGTCGCGAACGGCCAGTTGCGTCAGCTCGGGGTGGGCGGTCATTACGAAGCGGGTGCCGGTCACGCTGGCTTTCGCGCGCGCGGTTTCGACCGTCAGCGGCGCGCGGCCGGGCCGGGCCGCCGTTTCGACTTCCACCGAGCCGCGCGCGAGGAATAAGCGGTCCGGCACGCGTGTCATGGTCAGCGCCGATTCCGCCTGCACGCGCAGGGTTCCTTCCGTTTCGGCATGGGTCAGCTTGGCGTACCCGTCCGCCCCGGCCCGTACCACGTCGCCGGAGCGCAGCCGCATGCCGGCGCGCGCGGGCAGCGTTCGGTTTCCGCGTTCGACGGTCGCCTCGCCAGCTGTCTCCGCCAGCGTCATAGAGGCCGCCATGCCGAGCCGTTGCGCGGACAGCAGAACGATTCCGACCCCGATCACCGCCGCTGCCGCGGCCGCCAGCGGGAGCAGCCGCCAGCGCAACACGCGAGCCGGTTTGCGGCGCGCGGCGGCCTGCCGCTGTAGCGCCTGGCCGAAGAAACGCCGCAATTCCGCCTCGCGCTCGGCTTCAAGATAGATGCGGTCCATCAGCGTGGGATCGTCGCGGAGCCGGTCGCGCAGCAGGGCGCGCTCCGCTTCCGAGGCGTCGCCGCTCAGATAGCGCCCGATCATGGCATCGCTTATCGGTTCCGTTTTCATACAATCACTGCTAACTGCTCACTGGCCACTGGTCACTGATTACTGGTTACTTCTCCCCCAGTCTACCCCTCCCGCGTCGCGGCCAGCGACTGTTCCATGCAGGTTGCCAGGAAGTTGCGGGCGCGCGAGAGCGCAACATCCACGGCCGTCGCCTGCATGCGCAGCCGTTGCGCAACGGCCTTCGAGCTCAGGCGCGTGCCGTATTTCAGCGTCAGGGCCTGGCGCACCTTTTGGCTTACGCGGCGCAGACAGTGGCGCAGCGCGGCGCCGCGCCGTTCCTGCCAGTCGGGATCGAGCCAGCCGCTTTCCGAATCGGCCGCCAGCGTGTCGAGCCGTTCGATCACGTCCGGATCGGCCACGACCGCCTGCCGTCTCGCCCGGCGCCAATGTTCGCGCACGGCGTTTTTCGCGATGCCGCGCAGCCAGGCGCCCAGCGAACGCGCGGTGTCGAACTTGGCCCGGTCGCGCCAGGCGATCATGAGCACGTCCTGCACGATGTCCTCGGCCGCGTGCGGGTCTTCCACCATGGCGTGCACATAGGCCGCCAGCCAGCCCTGGTTCTGCTCGACCAGCGTCCGCTCGAAAAAGCCTGTGGTTTCTTCTCTCATTTCTTGACCCGGTGATCCGATGATCCGATGACCCGCAGGCTACGGACTCGACACTGTTTACCGTTCACTGTTCACTATTCACTTCTTACTCTCACTGTTCACCGTTCGCGGCGCCGCCTTGTCATGCTTCGCCGGCGGCGAGCAGGCCGGCGCCGTCCGCGCGGCGATCCAGTTCCTGCCGATGCAGCGTGGCCAGCGTGGGCAAACGCCTAAATAGGACAAACCGCGCCAATTTGTCAAGCCAGCGCGTGCGGCCGCGGCGATGCCGGCTGCGCGTGAAGCTGCGGCCGAGCGCGTCGAAATGAAACGCGTGCGGCACGCAGCGCGGCGCCTCGCGTTTCAGAAGCACGCGCAGGACTTCCACGCCCACGACCCCGGCGCACAGCATGACGGCCGGCGCCAGCGCCGGCCCTTTTTCGCCAAGCACATCTACGCGCGACATGTCCAGGCTGCGCCCTTTCGGCAGCTTCGGCAGCAGGCCCACGATGAAGCAGGCCAACCGTTCGGCCCGGGTCATGGCGGGCCGAATGCCGAAATAGTCGTCGAAACTCATGCCGGCCGGATCGAACACCTGCAGCGTAGCGCCGCAGGCGACCGGGCCGGAGGTCAGCGCGAAGAGACCCTTGTCGCGCGCGGCGGCGAACAGCGCGCGACGGGCGTCCACCTGGAAAAAATCTATGCCGTCCACCACCACGTCGGCGCCGTCCAGAAACGCGTCGAGATTGTCGTCCGTCACCGGTTCGGCGAACACGCGGATGTCGGCTTCCGGGTTGATGTCGCGCGCCATGGCCGCCATGACTTCCGCCTTGTTTTTCCCCAGTGTGCTAACGAACGCGCCCGCCTGCCGATGCAAGTTGGCCGGCTCGTACACGTCGCCGTCGGCAATGATGAACCGGCCCACGCCCAGTCGGGCCAGCGTCAGCAGATAATTGCCGCCTACCGCGCCCATGCCGGCGATGGCCACGGTCGAATGTCGCAAAATTTCCTGCTCCTCTTCCGTGATCAGGCCGATATTGCGCGCCGTCGCCTTCCTGTACAAATCCTTGATCGCGTTCATGATGCCAAGACTCCTTCCTTTTCGCTTGTCGGTGCGATCCCGAAATAGCGCGCCTCGTGTTCCGGCATCGGACGCCAGGCCGCCGCCATGGCGCGCGCCAGACCCGGCTCGCGGTCTGTGTACCAGAAATGCCGATAGAGCGTACGCTCCTTCACCGCGTCGCCCAGCCCGCCAATCCGCCGCACTTCCCGTTTCGGCAACGCCAGGTCCAGCCGGGCCAGAACGGCGGGCGCCCCGCCAACCCGCGGGCACTTCTGCTCGCCGCCTTCCGTGCGGAAACCCAGCGCGCGCTCGTAGTATTTCACGTGCCGCGGATGGACTTCGATCACGAAATCCGTATAGCCGCGCACGCGCGTCGCATAGACGTAGATCAGGTTGAACAAGCGCAGCAGAATTTCGCGCGAAGCGTCCGGGTCCTTGCGCAGGGCCAGCCGCGTCACTTCCGCCATGGCGCGCCCTTGCGAGCGCAACGCTCCGGTTTCCTGCCAGTAGATTTCGTCGCACGGCAGCCCGCGTTCCGAATCGAACACCAGCGATACCGTGCCCAGAATCGTGCCGTCTTCGCTTTCCGCCAGCAGCGTGAACGTTTCCGGACCCGCATCGTGCGGCGAAACCACCATGCCGTCATCGTCCTGCGCCAGGGAGACGCCGCTGTAAATTTCGTGCGCGAACCGGAACACGCGCTCGCGCGACGCCATGTCGCACGCCACCCGGAACCGGAACCGTTCGCCCGATTTACCGACGCTTTCGGCGATCGGCTGCGTCGCGTCGAACGATTCCTCCACCGGCGGCCAGAGCGCCGACCGCACCTTGCCCAGCCAGCGCTTCGTCTCGCTTCCCCTCGCCCTTTTCGCGATCGTATCGGCTTTCATGGCATCCTTTCCCGGCTGTTCGGCGTTCATTCGTCTTCTCCGCCCCTTCTCACCGGCCATGCGGCCCGTTCAGCGGCGCGCTCGCGAAGGCCAGCCAAGCCGTTGCCGCGCAAGGCCGTTCCGCCGTCAGATGCCGCCACGCCATCCGCATCGTCCGCCAGCGCGTCTGCATGGCGGCCACCGCGCCGGCCTTTTTCGCCTCAATCTCTTGCTTTTCAACTGTTTGAGACATATTCATCGCCGCCTCCCGGTTCCGGTTCCGTTCGCATGTTCGCCTCTCTTTGACTGCCCCCCGTCAAACCTAACATTATTTTTCTATTATTTTTGACAGTGAAACTTGAAGCGGCTATATTCCGTGATGTTGGAGCTGATTCGAAGAAGGGTTGTCCGGGCAAATGTCATCCATTTTCCGTTGCCGTTCCATAGGCGAGGATGGACATGAAACGTATCGTTCGAGCGTTCGCATGGGCGTGCGCGCTGGGGAGCGTGGCCGGCGCCGGCCGAGCCGCCGACTTGACTTGGATATCGGAATCCGACGGCGACTGGACCGATGCGGCCCACTGGAACGCCTTGGTCTATCCGGGCCAGGTCGCCAGCGACAACGCCTTCCTGACCAACGCCGTGCCCGGCCTGTACCGCGTCACGCTTGACAGGAACCCGGCCAATCCGGTCCCGGCCATTGTCATCTCGAATGCCGTTGGCGAAGCGTGGCTGCAGATCACGAATTGCGCCTATACGGTCACCTCGGAGCTGAGATTGCGGCAAGGCGCGCGCCTGCGTCTGGACAAAGCCGCCGTCAGCGGCATCGCCGGCGGCTCCTTCAACATGCTGGGCACGGACCCGGCCCTGTATCTGAACGAAGGCGCATACCTGCAAACGGCGGGCAACGTCAACATGTTCCCGTCGGGCTCGTCGGGACAGACGGGACTGGTCAGCTCCCTGACCGGCGAGTTCGGCATTTGGAACCTCTCAAACAACGCATGGTTTATCGCGCCGGCCGGCTTGCAGAATCTGTTGCGCATCGAACGGGCGCAGGTGGAAAATTTCGACAGGGTTTTTGTCGGGTCCAGCGGCGGGATCAGCAATACGCTTGTGATCGCCAATGGTGCGCGTTTGATTTTCGGAAAGGGCCGCAGCGTGCGTTCCGCCGAAGGCGATGGCGCGTCATGGAACGGCATGTTGATCACGGGCGAAGGTACCTTCTTCGATCTCCGGGGCGGGTATCACTATATTGGCGGAAGTACTGGCAATAATCAGACGGGCAACTGGTTCCGCGTGGAACACGGCGCCGTGGTCACGAACAGCACACTTGAATGGGCCGTAACAAGCGTTGGGCGCTCCCACCTCAACAAAAACGAAAACCGGTACGAAATTGATAGTGGCGGCCGGGTCTATGCAAGAGCGTTTGCTGTCGGTCCGCTTAACACTCATCACGGCAATATTCTGTCCGTGACGGGCGCGGGTTCCTTGCTCTATCATCTGTCTGATGGCATCACCGTGGGCAATGGCACATCCGTCGGCAACACGCTTCGCATCGGGGATGGCGGCCGGATCGAGAATGCGGGCACGATAACCATACGCGAGAACAGCATCCTCGATTTCACCGAAGGCTTGTTGGCGGCCAATGCCATGGACTATCGCGAAGCCCAGTACACGCTTGGCGCCGACTGCGTGTTCCGTGGGCGGGGCGGGACCTGGGATTTCCAGAACGGACTTGTGCTCGCCGACGGTTCGATTCTCGAAGGCGCCGGAACCTTTCACGGGAACGGAGACGGCGTCGAAGCCGAAGCGGGCGCACGTCTGCGGCCGGGCGCCGACGCGCCGGGCGAATTGACGGTGAACAATCTGACCTGGCAAAGCGGCGCGATCTACGTCTGCCGCATGGCCGATCTTGCCAGTGCGCCCGGCGCGGGCTGGAGCCTTCTTAACGCGCCGGAGCTTGAGGTGGACGCGACCGCTTTAGCTCCGGTTGTCATCGCGCTCGACTCGATGGGTGCGGCTGTCGCCAATTTCGAGGCGGACGGCCGCTACATGCTGCGCATCATGGACGTGCCGGATTGGGCCGAAGATGATTTCGATGCGGACCTGTTCGAGCTGGATGACGCCGCGCTGCAACTGCCGGAAGAACCGACGGCAAGCTGGACGCTGGCCCATATCGACTACGGCCTGTATCTCGTGTACGGCGATGCGGAAACTTACGACCCGGCGGACGCCGTGTGGAAAGTCGCGCAAAGCGGGAATTGGTCCGTGGACGCGAACTGGGAAGAGGAAACGGCGCCCGGTTCCGATCCGGCGCGCGTGCTGGAATTCGGCGGCGGCGCCGCCCCCTACTTTTCCACCAACAACAATGCCGGCACGTTCCAGGTCAACAAGCTCCTGCTGACCGGGAACACGGCGTTCACCAACGCGATTTCGGGGAACGCCCTGGAAATCAACGGGGCCGATGGCGGCCTGTACAAGACCGGTCTCGGCTCGGCGCTGTCGGCCAGTTCGTCCTATGCCATCAGCAATGCGATCGTGCTGGCCGACACGGCGCGTTTCGCGGGGCCTGCTCTTGGCGGAACGGTCATGCTGGCAGGCAGCGTCGGCGGGACCGGCGCCCTGATCAAGGAAGGGCTGTGGAATCTGGCACTCGGCGCCGACAACGATTTTGTCGGGAACGTGGTCATGAACAGCCCGGACGCATGGCTGCGGGTGGATACCGCGCTCGGACTGGGCGCGAACGATCTGTACATCAGCAACGGATGGGTGCGGGTGAGCGTGCCCTTCGTTTTCGCGGGCGATGCCGCCATGCGCAAGGCCATTGCGACTGGATCCGGCTCCTTCTGGGACATGGGCGCCAACAGCCTGACGCTTGGCCCCAAAGCCGAGGCGGTCGTCACCAACGCCGCCCGGCTCGTCTGCGGGGCGCTGACCCTGGCGGGGGACGGCGACACGCTCACGCAACTGCTGGTTGCCGATGGCAGCCGACTGACCAGCTCCGCCGCCTCGTTCATCGGCAACGATACCTCCGGCAGCTTCCTGCGCCTGACCGGCGCTGGCTCGCGCTGGGACATGGGCACGCAGCACCTATCGGTCGGCAGCGGCGCCGGCGTCATGAACAACGCGCTGACGCTGGATGCGGGAACCGTTCTGGCCGGCATCAATGTTTTGTATTGCGGAAACGGAGCCGCCGCGCAAAACAACGTTTTCACCAATGCCGGCTCCCTGACCGCCAGCCTGATTCGGGTTGGAGTCGGGGGCGGAATTGGCAACGGCATGCTGGTGTGCGACGCCGGCGCCGTGACGATCACTGGCACAACCGTGCCTCCGCTTCAGATCGGCGAAGGGGCTGGCGCGCGGGATAACTGGGTTCATGTTACCGGCGTCGGCACGACGCTGAAGTATTCGGCGGGAAACGCAAGAGCTTTTCATGTGGGTGAAGCCAACACCAGCAACAACTGGCTCAGGGTGGATAACGGCGCCTTTATGGATTTCGGCTACACGTGCCATATCGGCCGCGCAAACGCGCGCGGCAACAGCCTGATCATCGCCGATGGCGGAAATGTCATTCAAAAACATACCTCATCCAGTTTGCGTATCGGCGACGAATCGGGCGCGGTCTCCAATTCGCTTTGGATTACCGGACAGGATTCAAGGCTGCGAGTTGGAACATGGTTGCTTGCCGGCAATTCCTCCGGCACCAGCAACTGGATCCGCGTGGAAAACGGCGGGCGGGCGGATTGCGGCAATATCTACGCGGGCCGTGATCGCTACAATTTCGACAACAGCGTCGTCGTTGCGGACAACGGCAGCATATATTCCTCGGGCTCGGCATTTATTGCCGGCGGAGGCGACAGCGTGAGCAACCGAGTCGAGATTTCGGGCGCAGGCTCGCTCTGGTCGCAGAGCGGCCCGGTGCGCCTGTGCAGCGGCATCGCCGCCGCCGTGGGCAACAACGTCCGCAACCATATCCGCATTCGCGACGGGGCCGTCGCCAGCGGCATCACGACCCTCGACATCGCTTCCGGCCCGAACGACGCGTCCAACAGCGTGATCGTGGCCGAGGGCGGTCTCCTGTATTCCACCGGCCAGACCATCGTCGGCAACCATGCATCGGCGGAACACAACCGCATTCTTGTGACCGGCGCCAATTCCCTCTGGCATGCGGGCGGCGCCAACCTGATCGTCGGGCTGGCCGGCAGCGCCGACAACGAGCTCGTCATTGATCAGGGCGGCCGGGTTGCCGGCATCGGCACGCTGACCGTGGCGGCGGGCAACCGCGCGATTCTGGCCGGCGGCACGCTGGAGCTGACCGCCGCCAGCATCGCCGACGCGCCGTTCGCCGTCGGGGACGGCGCGCAATCGGCCACGCTTACGCTGCTCGGCGGCGAAGCCGCCTTTTCCGAAGGATTGACCGTCGCCACCCGCGGTTGGCTCGAGGGCACGGGAACCGTCGAATCCGAGACGGCGATCTACGGCACGCTCGATCCCGGCACCCTCGCGGGGCCGGGCTCGATCGCCCATGTCGGCCCGCTCTCCTTCATGGCCGGGTCCACCTCGCGCATCGAAATTCTCGCCTATACCTCGCCCGGCAGCGGCTGGGACCTGGTCACAGTCGAAGACGGCGCCCTGACCCTGAACGGAGACTTGCGCGTGCTGCTGACCGACGGTTTCATGCCCGAAGCCGGACAAAGCTTTCTCGTGATGACCAACGAAACCCACGACATCGCTGGCAGCTTTGCCAATGTGGTCAACAACCGCGTGCGCGTCTATGCCGACGAGAGCGATCCGCATGTCGGCTGGATAACCGTTCAGATCGAGCCGCGCAGCGTAACGCTAGGAGCCTTCTCGCCGCCCGGCCCGCCTCCGCCCACCATGTTTCGCATCTTCTAGCCCTGTCACGCCCCCGGAATCATGGAGCGTGGTTCGGGCGTGGAGGCGCGCGTGGCGCGCTGATAGGCCCAGCTGCGAATGGTCCGAATCTGTTCGGCCATGGTGGTGGACAGCGGCACCATGCGCAGGGTATGGCGGCGGACGTCTTCCAGGGTCAGCGGTCGGTTCTCCTGATCGGCATCCACGCGCGCGGCTGCGACGGCCTGCTCGATTTCCGCGCCCGTCCATTCCTTGGTGGAATGCATCAGCCGGGCGATGTCCATGCCGTCCGGGTCCGCTCCGTTGCGGCGCAGGTGCACGCGAAAGATTTCCTGGCGCTCCTTCTCGCCGGGCAGATCGCAGAAGAACACTTCGTCGAACCGGCCCTTGCGGATGACTTCCGCCGGCAGGGCCTCGATGCGATTGGCCGTGGCCGCCACGAACACGAGCGGCGGCCGTTCCTGCATCCAGGTCAGGAACGAGGAAAAAGTGAGCGATTGCTCGGCCGAGGCGCTTTTTGCCGTCATGCCGAGCGCGTTTTCGATTTCGTCAATCCAGAGCACGGCCGGCGCGATGGCCTCGATCGCCTTGAGCGCCCGGTGAAAGGCCGATTCCGGACTGCCGTACAGGCCGGAAAAGACCAGGTTCATGTCCAGCCGGAACAGCGGCAGTCCCCACAGCGCGGCGATCGCCTTGGCCGACATGCTTTTGCCGCAGCCGCTGACGCCCATGATCAGCACGCCTTTCGGGATGGGCGCGCCCGCCTCGAGCGCCGTGCGCGTGAACAGTCCCTGCCGCTTGCGGGCCCAGGTCTTGAGCACGTCCAGGCCGCCGATATCCTCGACGGCTATCCGCACGGGCACGTATTCCAGAAACCCTTCCTTCTGCAGCAAGGCTTTCTTTTCGGCGAACACATGGTCCAGCGCGTCGGCCGCCGTTTCCGCTTCCGAGCGGAACACGCGATGCAACACCTGTTCGGCCTCGCGCAGCGTCAGGCCGCGCAAGGCGAGGGCGACATCCGCAAACACCGCATCGGTCAGCACGCTGTCCGGATAGGCGTCCCGCACGGAACGGACGCAGGCCTGCAGCTCGTCCGCATCCGGCCCGGAAACGGCGGTCAGGCAGATTTCCGTTTCCATGTTCGCCGGCAACGCGCGCCGGGGCGAGATCAGAACCAGCGTGCCGTTTCCGGCATCCAGATACGCGCGCCGCGCATTGCGCAGCGCGCGCACGGCGGCCGGCTGTTCCAGAAAATCGGGCAGATCCAGAAACACCGCGAAACCCGGCCGCGGCGCGCGGGCCAGAACGGCCAGCGCGGCCTGCGGATCGCGCGTGTCCGCCTCGCCCGCCGCCGGCAGCAACCCGTCCACGCAGGTCCAAACGGTCAGCGCGCCGCCGGGATGCGTTTCCTCAAGCAGCGCGCGCAGCGCCGCCAGAATCCGTTCCTCTTCCGGCGATTGCACGTACAACACTGGCGGACGTCCCAGCAGAGCCGCTCGCAATTCCCGAATCAATTGTTTCACAACAGCATCTCCCCCGGCTCTCGATCGCATCGCCAATAGTCAACGACCTGATGTGGACTGTACCCGCAACCCAACCGACATAGACATTCGATATCCGGCCTCCGCCCGCCGTGTTGCGGGTGTTCCTCTTTCAACGGGGCCCGGACAAGCGCTCGTGCGGTTCGAGGGCTGTGCCCGCGATGGAGGCTCCGCCGTCCACGGCCAGAATGTGACCGGTGACGCGCCGGGCCATGTCGCTGCAGAGAAACACGACGGCATCGGCCACGGCCGCCTTGTCCGCCACCGGATCCCAGGGCAGCGGACTGTACGCCTGCCAATGCGCGATCAGGCGGTCGAACCCCGGAATCTTGCCGGCTGCCGCCGTCTGCAACGGGCCGGCGGATACGGCGTTGACCCGTATGCCGTCGCGTCCGTGTCGGCGAGCCAGCGCGCGAACCAGCGCTTCGAGCGCCGCCTTGTGAACGCCCATCCAGTTGTACCCCGCATAGGCGCGCGCCGCATCGAAGGAAAGCGCCGTCACGGCCCCGCCGGCCGGCATGGCCGAAGCGGCATAGCGGGCGACCAAAGCCAGCGAAACGCAACTGACCTCGTAGGAACGGAGAATGTCTTCCTGCGCATCCGTATGGAATTCCGGGCCGAGACAGGTGCGCGGATTGGCATAGGCCAGGGAATGAACCACGCCGGCCACAGGACCAAGCTCCTGGAAAAGCGCGCGCACTTCCGCTTCCCGGCTCGCGTCGCAGTAGCGCAAATCCAGCGTTTGCGCCGCATCGGGTCCGAAATCCTTGTCCAGATAGCGCTGTTTCAGCACGGGACTTTGCACGCTGTACACGACGCGGCCGCCGTGCGCGCGAATGGCTTCGCCAATGGCGAAGGCGATGGATTGCCGGCTAAGCAAACCCATGACCAGATACGGGCGTTTGTCCGTCAGCATTCCGCATTCTCCCGCTTCAGCTTCCATTCGTCGGCCGCCGGATCTTATTGGAGGCCGTTTTCTCCAAACCGTCCACGATCTCGAATTTCTTCGGTGTCTTGAACGACGCCAAGCTGCGGTAGCAATGGCGGCGGATGTCTTCCAGGTCCACGTCCGCCGGCGCCTGCGGGTCCAGCACGATTTTGGCGCAGGGCAACCGCCCGTATTCCGGGTGCGGTTCGCCATAGACCAGCGATTCGGCAATGGCAGGGTGTCTGTCCAGAACCTCTTCGACCTCCTGGGGAAACACCTTCATGCCCGCGAAGTTGATCACGCTGTTTTCGCGTCCGACAATGTACAGGCAGCCGTCTTCGTCCAGCCGGCCCAGGTCGCCTGTCCGGAACCAGCCGTCCGCCAGGCATTGATCCCGCGTTTGCCATGGGGAGAGGTAGGCGTCGAACATGCCCGGGCCTTTCAACATGATTTTCCCGACACCGTCGGCGTCCGGGTCGCGAATCGCCAACTCGAAATCCGGCAACGCGGGGCCGACGGACGCGATTTTGTCCATGCTTCCGGAGAGATTCACGAACGGAAGCCCCGCTTCGATGATCCCATAGGCGGGCGCAGGCGGGAACCCGAACTTGTCGGCAAAGGCCTCGGCCACCGGCCGAGGCAGATGGATCGCCGTGGACAGCGCCAGCCGCACCTGCGCCATGTCTTCGCGAACGAAAGAACCGGACGAGGCCATGGCTTGATAGTGGAACGGCGAGGCGTAGAGCACAACGCTTCGGCGCTGGCGCAATCCGTCGAGCAGGGAAAGCGGGAAGTTGTCGTGACAGAGCACGATTGTCGCGGCCTTGCGCAGAAAGAGCAGAATGGACACGACAAAATGGTAGCTCATGGAGAGCACCCACAGCACATGGTCTTCGGGCCCGATCGCCAGCGCCCGGTTGGCCGCGTCCGTGCGCGCGACAACCGATTCGTGGGACAGCAGAACGCCTTTGCTCACGCCAGTTGTACCGGACGAGAAACGGATGAATGCCGGATTCATGGCGGCATAGGCCGACGGCAAAGGGCCGGCGGAATCGTCGGTGGTACAAGCCAGGCGCCAGCCAGAAAGGAAGAAGGCGCCGGGCGCTACCGGTTCGGCCGGCCCGAAGACGGAAAGCGAATCTTGCCATAGTACGAAATCCGCCCGCATCGCGCGCCGGACCGCTTCGATTTCAGGCCGCGTGAAGGAGGAGGAAACGGGAATCGCCACGGCGGCCAGCGACAGCACGGCCAGATGCGCCACGATGCTATCGGCGGAATCCTGGCCAAGAATAACCACGCGTTGCGTCGGGCGCACGCCTTGCCGCCGCAAGTCTTCCGCCACGGCGTCGGCCGCGGCCAGCAATTGCGCATAGGTCCACGAGCGGTCGCCTTGAACCACGGCGGTCTTGTCGCGCCACGCCTGCGTTTCCTGTCGTATGATGTCGGCAATGTTCAGCATAGGTTGTTCGTCCGGCAGGCAATACAGCATATTCCGGATCGCGTGCCAAGACTTTTGATGGGGCCCCTCTTCGTCTTGACGCGGATCTGCGCTGGTGGCATGGTTCTGGCATTGCTGGGCAAGCTGCCGTCCATGGCCGAGCATAACGGGGTTCTTTCATGCGACCGTTTTCGCTGCTGATCAAACCGGCTGGCGCCGAGTGCAATGTGCGCTGCGAATACTGCTTCTATCTGGGCAAAAGCGCGCTATATCCCGGCGCGCGGCCGACGCGCATGTCGGACGCCGTGCTCGAACAGATGATCCGCGGCTATATGGCCACGGATCAGCCGACCTACACCTTCGGCTGGCAGGGCGGCGAGCCGACCCTCATGGGGCTCGACTTCTTCCGCAAGGTCACGGACTGGCAGCGGCGCTGCGGACGGTCCGGCGCGACCGTGGCCAACGGGCTGCAAACGAACGCCACGCTGGTGGACGATGCGCTGGCCGAACACTTCGCCGAATACCGGTTTCTGGTCGGCTGCAGCCTGGACGGTCCGCCCGCCCTGCACGACCGCTATCGGCATACGGGCGCGGGCGGCCCGACCCACGCCGCTGCGCTGCGCGGCATCGAAACCTTGCGCCGCCACGGCGTAGAATTCAACATCCTCGTGCTGGTCAGCCAAGCCAATGTCCGGCATGCCGCCGAAGTGTATCGCTATCTGACCGGGCTCGGCTTCCTCTATCATCAGTACATCCCCTGCGTCGAGTTCAATGCCGCAGGCCGTCTCCAACCCTTCGCCATCGGCGGCGAGGAATGGGGACGATTCAACATCGAGCTGTTCGACGCCTGGCAGGCCGACGGCGACACGCGCCGGGTCTCGATCCGCCACTTCGACGCCGCGCTGCACCGCCTCGTGGACGGGACGGTCGTGCTATGCGCGCTCGGCCGCGATTGCCGCCAGTACTTTGTCGTGGAACACAACGGCGACATTTATCCCTGCGATTTCTTTGTCGAGCCCGGCCTCAAAATGGGCAATGTGGCGCACACCTCATGGTCGGCCGCGCAGAATTCGCCGCTCTACAAGACCTTCGGCAAGCGCAAAACCGCTTGGGCTCGTGAATGCGGCCCGTGCCCGCATCTGGACCTGTGCGCAGGCGACTGCCTCAAGCATCGGCCGCCGCTCGGCGGTGGCGAACCCGCCGCGAGCGTTCTGTGCGACGGCTGGAAACGGTTCTATGCGCACGCGCGCGCCGGATTCGAGACGCTGGCCGATACCGTGCGAGAGAGCCGCCGCCGGGAAGCGCAACCCCGTCCCACCCCTGCCGTGCCTACGCCTCGGCCAACCGGCCCTGTCGGCCGCAACGATCCCTGCCCCTGCGGCAGCGGCCGCAAATTCAAGAAATGCTGCGGAGCGTAAAGCCTTTCCGGCTATCTTCGTTTTCTTCGTTGCCTTCTGTTCAATTCCTTATGGGTTTCGAGCGCAGCCCGCCTTAATATTCTTTTCCGCTTGCTTTTCCGGCCGGGGTTTCCACTATGGAGCCTGATTCACAAGGCCGCCTGCCAAGGAGCGCTTTACGGATGCAGAACCATTTTCTGAACGAGCATGACATTGCGCACGATGTGTTCGCGCATGGCAAAACAGCGGAAACCGATGCGCGTGAGCTGGCGCAGGCCATCAACCTGCCGTTGGCCTATATGGTCGCCACCGCATGGGTCGAAGCGGACGGCAAAACCGTGGCGGTCGCGCATGGCGCCGATCGCGCCCTCGACCTCGAATCTCTGCGCGCCGCGCTGGGAACGGAAACAATACGAACGCTCTCTTCAGACGAAGCCGCCGCCTTCGCGGGCGTGCCGCGCGGCCATGTCAGTCCTTTGACCCTGCCGCCCGCCACGCATACGCTATGGGACGCCGCCTTGCTGCGCCGCCCGACTCTGTGTCTGCCCGGCCCGGTTCCCGGTCAGGCCGTGCGCGTGGAAACCCGGCTTCTGGCCGGACTCGGCCTGCCGTCCGCCACGCTGACAGCGCGCGCAGCGCCGCCGCCTGATTCAGCCTACGATGTTTTGCTCGAACGCGGTTTCCTCGACCGTGTTTCCGACGAGGAGAAGGCGCGCAAGCATTTGAGCGGACCGGCTGCCGCCGGCTACATCGGTTTCGATCCCACGGCCGACAGTCTGCATGCGGGCAGCCTCATGCCGATCATGGCGCTAGCCCATCTGCAACGGGCGGGCGGCAAGGCCATTGCCGTGGTCGGTGGCGCCACCGGCATGATCGGCGATCCGTCCGGAAAAACCGCGATGCGCCAGTTTCTCACGGCAGCCGACATCGAAGCGAATATGCGCGGCATCTCCCGCCAGCTTTCCGCCTACCTGCGGCTCGACGACCAAACCGGGTTGTTGCTCGACAACGCCGCCTGGTTCAAGGATGTGCCCTGCCTGTTGTTTCTGCGCGAGCTGGGCGCCTATTTCCCCATTCGCATGATGCTGAACAAGGAATGCTTTCGCGCACGCATGGAACGCGAAGGCGAAGGACTCACCTATCTCGAATTGACC
Organism: Kiritimatiellia bacterium; assembly: GCA_007134465.1. Classification (GTDB taxonomy): domain Bacteria; phylum Verrucomicrobiota; class Kiritimatiellia; order UBA8416; family SLMC01; genus SLMC01. Next base: position 15,122 of record SLKS01000209.1, read on the forward strand.
TACATGCTGATGCAGGCCTACGACTTCGTGCGGTTGGCCGAAGAGCGGCATTGTCTTGTGCAAATGGGCGGGAGCGATCAGTGGGGCAACATCTGCGCGGGCGTGGAGCTGGGCCGCAAGGCCAAGGGACAAACCCTGTTCTCGCAGCCGATCCGGCACGGCGGCGAGCTGGCAGGCGTTACTTTTTCGCTGCTGCGCAATGCGGCTGGCGGCAAATTCGGCAAAACGGAGAAAGGCAACGTTTGGCTGGACGAAAGCAAGACCTCCGCCTACGATTTCTTCCAGTTCTGGCGCAACACAGCCGACCGCGACCTGTTCCGCTTCCTCGGCCTGTTCACGTTTCTGCCTATGCCGGAGATCGAGCGGCTGTGCGCCGATCCCGCCGCCGAATCGGCAAACCTGGCCAAGGAAATCCTCGCTTTCGCCGCCACCTCTCTGGCGCATGGCCGCGCCAAGGCGCTGGCGGCGGCCGACAACGCGCGCGCGCTGTTCGGCGGCTACGGCGATGGATTCCGAAACGAAACCGTCCGGCTCGGCCTGGCAACGGAAGCGGACTTTTCCGGGTCCGCCGCGCAGGGCGGCGATGTCAACGTCTTGTCGGCTGGCGCGGCCGATCTGGCCGCCGGCAAGCTGACCGTTATCGCCGCCTTGGCCGAGCTGGGCTTGGTCGGCTCCAAAAGCGAAGCGCGCCGCCTGATCCGCCAGGGCGGCGCCTATGTGGGCGAGAGTCGCGTCGAGAGCGAGGACGCCACCGTGCCCGCCGCCGAACCCGGCGCCGACATTGTCATCCGCGCCGGCAAAAAGAAACACGGCAAAATCCGGGTTTCTTGAGGCGGGCTTTGCCCGTATCCCAAATCTCGCATTTCATTTTTCAAGGGACCGACACGGACGAACACGGACCCGCACGGACAGACGCAAAAGACGCCCGCTCTTCCGGTAAATCGTTCGTGTCCGTGTTCTTTTCTCGCCAACCCCTTCGCGTGGCAAACGCTCAATACGCGTTCTGGCGGGCGACGAAGGTTTTGAGCAGGATTTTGAAGTCGAAGGCCAGCGACCAGTGCTCGAGGTAGTAGAGATCGTACTTGATGCGCTCCTCGATGCTGGTGTCGCCGCGCAGGCCGTTCACCTGCGCCCAGCCGGTCATGCCGGGCTTGGACACGTGCCGCCACATGTAGCGGCCGACATCGCTCTTGAATTTTTCCACGAAATGCGGCCGCTCCGGGCGCGGCCCGACGGCGCTCATGTCGCCTTTGAGCACGTTCCAGAACTGGGGCAGCTCGTCGAGGTTGTAGCGACGCAGGAAGGCGCCCACCCGGGTGCGGCGCGCGTCGTCGGGCGCCGCCCAAACGGGACCGGTCTCCTTCTCGGCGTCCGGCACCATGGTGCGCAGCTTGTAGAGCGTGAAAACGCGGCCCTGCTCGCCGCACCGTTCCTGACGATAGAAGATCGGGCCGGGCGAGCCTTTGCGAATGAGCAGCGCGGCCGCCGCCAGGATCGGCGCCGACAGCAGCAGGCCGGTCAGCGCCACGACGATATCTTCGGCGCGTTTCAGGCAGCGGTTCGCGAAACGGTCCAAGGGCCATTCCGCCACGCCCAGCAGCGGAATGTCGTCCACCGACTGCACCCCCATGCTGCCGGTCATCACCTGGAACAGGTCGGGAACCATGTTGAACTGGATCATGCGCTGTTCGCAGAGCAGAATGATCTCCACGATGCGCGCATGACTCAGCGCGGCGCCGGCCAGGATAACCTGGCTGATGCCGGGAATGCGATCGAGCACGTCGGTCAACTCGCCGGGCGCGCCCAGCACGAGATCCGGCGCGATGGTCGGGTCCGGCACGGTATCGGCATCGGCCAGGAAGCCGACAACCTCGGTGCGCAGCTTGCGGTCGTCGGCGAGGCCGCGCCGCAGCCGGGCGGCGACTTCGCCGGCGCCCAGCAGCAGCACCTTGTTGATGGCCTCGCTGTGCCGGGCGTAATGCAGCTCGAGCCGGAACAGGCCGTAACGCTCGGCGACCACGCAAAAGACAGCAACGGGAAAAGTCAACGCGAGCGTGCCGGCCGAAATTTCGAGCCATAGATTCCGCACGGCGAACGCCAGCACGGCGGAGGTCAGCGTCGCCAGGCCGCAGGCGCGAACAAGCCGGGGAATCTTGCTTTCGAAGCGGCCGCGCTGGGGCCGGACAAAAAGCCCGAGCCGGGCGAACACCCACAGCCCGATCAGAGCGAACGCGAGAGCGGCCGGCGCGTACTGCTCGTACAGATCGGGATCGCGCCCGAAACGCACCGTGAAAAGGCCGCTATCGAACCGGAGCCAAGTGGCCAGGAAAAAGGCGCCAACCAGGGCCAGGGCGTCTGCCAGCAGCGCCCAGACCGTGAAAAGAACCTCCAAGGCGTCTTTCTTTTTCATACCGGGCAAGCATGGCCTGTTTCCGGTTCGGATGCAAGCGGATTCGGGCTCGCGTCTTTGCGGCGCGGGGCGCAGCCGCGATTATGTCCCTAGATTGTTTGAACACCCGCTTCGCTCAAGAAAACAAAGGAAAGGAAGTGTGCCCGCCCTTCTTTGTTCCCTTCGGTGCCTTCTGTTCAATTTCTTCGGGTTGCGAACGCTGCTCGCCTGAACAAGCGCCTTTCAGGGCTTACGTCGTCAGACCGGCCCGGTCGAGGAAGCGATAGAGCGTGGCGCGAGACACGCCCAGCCTTCTGGCGGCTTCGATCTTGCTTCCGCCCGACTGGCGCAGCGCATCGCGGACGGCGTCTTCGTCGAGCCGACGGCGTCGCCGAACCAGCGGTTCGGATTTCTCGCGGCGGTCGGGACGAACGGCGCGCCCGGCAACAGGCGGCAGATGTTCCGGCAGGAGACGGTCGCCTTTCGCCTTGACCAGCGCGAACTGAATCCAGTTCTGCAGCTCGCGCACGTTGCCGGGCCAGTCGTAGTCCATCATGACCGCCAAGGCTTCGCCCGACAGTTCCGGTTCGGTTGCGCGGCCGGCATCTTGCCAGACGCTTTGCAGAACATGGCGGGCCAGCAGCGGAATGTCGGTACGCCGTTCGCGCAGCGGGGGCAGGACGATCGGCACGACATTCAGCCGATAATAGAGATCGTCACGGAAACGGCCGTCGGCGATCGCGCTTGCCAGGTCCTTGTTAGTGGCGCTCACGATCCGCGCGCTCGTGCGCAGAGTGACTTCGCCGCCCACCCGCTCGAACCGGCCTTCCTGCAGCACGCGCAGCAGCTTGACCTGCATGGCGGGCGAAATGTCGCCGATCTCGTCGAGAAAAATCGTGCCGCCATCCGCCAGCTCGAAGCGGCCTTTCTTGTCGCGAATCGCTCCGGTGAAGGCGCCCTTGACGTGGCCGAACAGCTCGCTTTCCAGTAGCGATTCCGGCAGTGCGCCGCAGTTGACCGGTACGAACGGCTTGTCGCCGCGCGCGCTTTCGGCATGAATGGCGGCGGCCACCAGCTCCTTGCCCGTGCCGCTTTCGCCCTGAATCAGCACGGGCACGGAACTGTCGGCGACGGTGCGAATCATATCGAACACGTCACGCATGGCCTTGCACCGGCCCACGATGCCGGCGAAGCTTTGCGTTTCGCCAAGCCGCCGCTCCAAGAGGCGCTCGCGGGTGACGTCCCGAAACGAGAGCAGCACGCCGTCCGGCATGGCTGCGCCGTTTCCTTCGGTCAGCGGACGAACGCTCATGACCACGTCCCGATCCTCGCCGGATTTCGTTGTCAGCCGCACGGTCTGCGGGGCCGGATCCGGCAGGGCATGCGGCTCGCCGTCGCAGAACAGGCACTTCGCGCCGCAGAGCTTGCCCGGAAAGACCGTATGGCAGTCCCGGCCGATCGCTTCCTCGCGGCGGTAGCCGGTGATGGTTTCCGCCGCCTTGTTGAAGAAAAAGATGCGGCGGTCCAGGGTATGCGCGACGATCCCGTCGGAAATGCTGTCGAGAATGGCGTTGGAGCAGAGTTGGGCCGCTCGCAAGGCCCGGCAGTAGCCGCGCGCGAAGAAATCCGCCAGCAACCCGTTCAGTTGATCGCGGCGGCGCCGCCAGAAATCGAGGTCCGCATCCGGTTGTTCGCCCGACGGCAGGGCGGCCGCCACGTTCCATTCGACAATTTCCGGATGGCCCAGCAGCCGCGCGCGCAAGGCGGCCGGCAAAGGCGACAGGGCGAGAACAATGTCCGCTTCGGGCAAAGGGCCGGTGGCCGGCGCGGCCTTGCCGGACGGCGGCGAAACATCCGCTTCGCGCAGCGCCTGTCGCGCTGGCTCGCAAGCGGGATCCGGCGGCCAACCGGAGGCGATGCGGATGCCGGGCTCGCGCCGGGCGTGCGCCAGCGCTTCCGCCATGCGTACGGAAGACGGATCGTTGTCGGCTATGAACTGAAGAACGGTCATACCCCGCACATCCTTACAGGAGCCCGCCAACCTCGTCAAGGCTGTTCCGGGCGCATGGCAGTTCTGGGGCGCATGCGAAGACAGTGTACATTTCTTCGTCCTGACTGTATGGCCCTTCGTGCGTCTCGAAACCCGTATCGCGCAGAACGCTCCGCCATGTGTCCAAGGAGAAGACATGTTTGTCTATTGTCATCGGCTGACTTCGCTTCGCTCGTCAACGCCAACCTCGTATCCGAACAGTTTGAGCTTTGCGACCAGCAAGGCCCCCAGACGGGGCAGATCGGTCGTGTAGACCGAAATCAGGCGTTTCCCTTCCTGCTGGTAGAGTGTCTGCTTCTTGTACATGCTCATTTTGTACTCGGGTTCTTCATATCGCTCTCATGGCTTTGACGCGCGGAGCAAAGTCAGCCTGGCTGACATTCCGTTTCCCACCATTGCGTATGGCACAGTTCCTAAACGCCTTGCGGCGCCACCGCGGCGAGGCAGCGGGCAGCCCAGCGCGCTTCGGCGCGCAGCCAGGCTTCGGGATCGCGCTGGGCCACGCGGCGCAGGGCGGCGCGCGAACGGCTCGTGCCGCAGCGAGCGAGGCCGGCAATGGCGGCTTGCCGCACCCAGCGCGACGGGTCGTCGAGCAGCGAGCGCAAGAGCGGTTCGGCTTGCGGGCGCCGGGAGTCGGCCGCGTCGCTCGCGGCCTGGCAGCGAAGGCAAAGGTCGGGATCGCGCGCGGCTTCGGCCAGGAGAGGCCAGGCTTGCGCGCGGCCGATGGCGGCCAGCGCGGCGGCGATTTCCAGATGCCCGCGCTTGTCGCAGGCAGCCGGCAGGACAAACGGATCGGGCACGGCGCGCGACGTTTCCAGCCGAAGCCAGGCGGCGGTCATGGCGGCCAGCGCGGTTGGATCGGTTTCGCGGCCACGCGCCTGGCGCAAGGCCGGCAGCCCTTGGGTCAAACCGCGGCGGGCCAGCGCGCGCGCGGCCAGCGCGCGGCGGTTCGCAATGTCGGCGCGCAGCTCGCGGCGCACGGCGGACAGCGGACCGGTGTCGAACAGGCGCTGCTCGAGATACTCGCGCACGCGCACGTCGCCCGCCCGCGCCGCCGCCCGGCGCGCGGCATCGGCTTTGGGGCCTTTCAGAGCGATCAGGGCGGCGGACATGCCGTTGCGGACCCACTCGCTTTCGCTGTTCTTTTTCAGATCGAGCACGGTGGCCAGCGTCGGATTCCGGTTCAGGCGCGCGAGGTCGGCCCGCATCCGGTCGCGCTTGCGGTCGCGTGCGGCATCCGCCGGTATGCCGGCGGGCCGCCGGGTCATGGCCGGATGCGGCTCGTCCGCGACAGGAGGACGGCCCGCCCATTCCATGGCCACGGAGAGATTGGTCACGGCCGACGCGCGCACGGCGAAGGCGTCGGCCTGTCCGGCGCGCGCATAGACATGGCGACGGCGCCGCGCGGTTTCTCCTTCCCGCCATTCGTGCGTGACAAGCAGACCGCCTTTCGGCATGGCCGTTGAACCGTCGGCGCAGCCCCAGGCCAAACGCGCTTCCGCCAGGCCGCCGCCTTCGCTTTCGGGATCCGGGTCGCGCTGCAATTCGTAGCGGATGCGAACCGTTTCGACCGGATGCGGCAGGGGAATCGGGCGTTCGGCCTCGAAACACCAATGGCCAAGATAGGGCGGCAGATCGGCTTGCCACAGCGGCGTCCAGGTTTTCTGCCGGTCGGTTTGGAACAGCATGCGAAACCGTTCGCCCGGTTTCGGCGGCGTACTGGAACGGAAAGCGCCGCCCGCGCTGGCGCGCACGACTTTTTGACCGGCTGGCGCAACGATTTGGTAGTCCACATGGCCGGGCGCGCCACGCCGCACGGGCATAAGCCGGGGAATGGCCGCCTTTTGCACGCGCAGTCCGCGCCGCCCGCACAGATGACGCTTGTGCGCCGCCCGCCCGCTTTTGCCGTACTGGATGCTGGCCTCGTAGGCTTCCGGCGCCGGATCGAGCGTCAGCGTCATGCGGTTGCGCCCCGGCCGCACGGCCGGGAGCATGGCCGGATTCAGTTGGCAGGCCGTATCCATGCCCAGGGCCAGGATGCGCGCGTCGGCCGGAGACCGGGCCGCGCGCAGCTCGAACCGGATGCGGTAGGCGTATCGGCCCTCCACATGCCGGGACAGATCCACGGCAAAGTCCCGTTCCCCGAGAGCGCGCGCCTGCCAGACGGTTTTCCATGTCGCGCCTTCGTCGGTCGAAACCGCCAGCGCGACGCGGTCGTTCGCCGTGCGGCGCCGGTAGCGTCCGCTCGCAACCGCCGCACCGACAATATCGGGCTTGTCCGCCGACCGCGGCCAGCCGACGATAATGTAGGGGAGCCGAACGCGAAAGGCGGCGCGGGCGACTTGGCCGGACCGGGCCGGCCCGAATCCGAGCCCGCCGCGGCGGATATGGATCGCCTCGCATGCGCCGTCCTCGAAATCGCGGGATGACGCCGCCAAGTTCGGCCGGTACAGCAGCAAGCCGTTGGCGAACGAGCGCGCGGCGCCGTTCTCGCCGCGCGGCGCCTCCTTGTGCAAGCCGTGATAGGGATCGCGCGGACCGTCGAGCGGATCCACGTAGCCGTCTGTCAGACCGGGCGACCAATGCCATTTGCCGTCATGGTCCCAGCGGCGGATGAACCGTTCGCCCGGCCGCAAGGCAAGCGTCATGGCGTGCATGGCCCGGTATTTGTCGTGCTGCCGGTAATGGCGAGTCTGGCCCGCCAGGTATCCGGCGAAAATCAGCGCCTGTTCGTATGGCGCATAGGGACGGGTCGCGGAGGGGAAACAGGGCCGACTGCGGCCGGGCGGATCGAACACCTGCTCCGGCCGGTTGCGATAGTCGGTAAGCGCGGCGATGGTTCCGTCGCGCAGGCGCGTGAAGCCGCGCTGGTCGTGATCCAGGTACCGGTAGCGCCCCTCGTAATGCGTTTCGGCGATCACGTGCCCGCCGATGCCGCCCGAGCGCGCCTCGAGCCCGGCCGCCTCGTAGAGCGCCTCGGCCAGGGAGCGGATGGCGAAGCAGTAGGTGTAGCCATACACGTTGAGCTGCTTGAACGCGTCGTACACCACGTCCAGCTCGTGCCGCGCGCGCGCGCCTTCGCGCGGCGCCGGCCAATGATACGTGTGCTGCCAGCAGAAGCGCCAGACGGCGATCGCCTTCTCCTCCGAACTCATGCCGGGCCGGATCAGTCCGGCCACCAGCGTTGACAGGCTCGACCCGTCCGGCGTGTGGCGGCTGACAATTTTCGGTGCAATCGCGTTCATGATGCTCTCCGGTTTCCAAACATGCTTGCCAATTAGCGCCTTTCCGCTTGCGATTCAAGGCCAAGGGCGCAAGCGAAAAAAACGAATGCAGCAGTTTTTTTTCGGTACTTTGCACCCTCAGAACGGCGCGTCGTCGGGTTCCGCTGTCGGTTCAGGCGCCGGTTCGGGCGCGCTCGGATCGAACGGTTCGGCTTCGAGCCGGTCGCCTTTCTTCACCAGCGTCTCGATGCGGCGTTCGACTTCGTTCAGTTTTTTCGAGCAGAACGCGATCAGTTTCTGCCCTTCCTCGAAGCGCGCAATCAGGGTTTCCAGACCCAGCTTGCCCTCCTCCATTTCGCCGACCAGCGTTTCCAGCCGTTCCAGCGCCGTTTCGAACGACGCGGACTCCGCCTGTTTCTTCGCGTCCGTCTTGCGTTCCGCCATGTGAACCTCCCGGTGTTGCAATGCGGGCTTTGCCCGCAACCCAATTATTTCTACCACGGAATACCCGCCTTCGCAAAGCCTACGGCGAGGCAAGCGCGGAACATATACACGCAAAAACGTGTGTTTTTTTGGAAAAGGCTCTCGTTTTCCAGCAGAGCGGAGAATGGGCGGGTCATTCCTGTTCTTCCGTCTGGAGAAAGAGCAGCCCGTAGCGTCCGTTCAGAGCCAGCGCCTTGGAGACGAATCCGAGAGGCGATCCGGCCCAGTGATAGCCCAGCGGATGCCGTTCCGGGCCCTTGACCCGATCCATCCCCATGTAGAAGGCGTTGTCGGCAAAGGCGCGCCGGGCCAGAGCCCGATCCTTCTCCCTACCCAGAACCCGGTACAGATAGGCGTAGGCGTCGGCGAAAAGCCATCCGTAATCCTGAGACAGCTCGAACATGGGTTGCCGGTCGAGCCCGATCTCCTCCGTCCAGCTTTCCCGCCAGAGA
>SLKS01000270.1 GCA_007134465.1 Kiritimatiellia bacterium
CATCTGGGGCATCGCCTTCTTTTTTGCGATCATGATTCTTTCCTTTTTGCTTATTGCCCCGCCCGCAGGATTCAAGGCTGTAGCAGCCAACGCGAGCGGCGCGGCCGCGAAAACTCCGCCCAAAGCCGACCATGACAGCGCGCCGAGCGAAATGCTGCGCACATGGCAGTTCTATCTGCTATGGTTCCTGTACGCCTGCGGCGCGGGCGCAGGCCTGATGATTATCTCCAAGCTTGCGACTATCGCGTTCACCCAAGCGGGCATTGAATGGGCCTTTGTGCTGGTTGCCGCTCTGGCCATTGGCAATGGCGGTGGAAGAGTGGCGGCCGGCATGCTGTCCGACAAGATTGGACGCAAGAACACGATGCGCCTTTGCTTCTGCCTGCAGGCGATCATGATTTTCGTGCTTTCCCTGACCCAACAAGGTCGTTTTCTGGCCACACTTCCCGTGCTGAGCCTGGTCTCGGCGCTGATTGGCGCCAATTACGGGGCCAATTTGGCCTTGTTCCCGGCCGTGACCAAAGATTACTACGGGCTCAAGAACTTCGGCGTGAACTACGGGCTGATCTTTACTTCCTGGGGCGTGGGCGGCTTCATGCTTTCCTTGTACGCCGGATGGGTGTACGATCAATCGGCGAAAGCGGGGAATCCCAGCTTCAACTTCTCCTACTACGCGGCGATCGCCCTGCTGCTCGTGGCCGCCGCCCTGACGTTCGTGATTAAACCGCCGAAACGGGCAAGCTGACGTCCCCGCATGGATTTTCCTTGCAATAAACAGCGGGGCAGAACGTTGTTTGTTCTTTAGGAGGGAAAATCATGCGAGACGGGAAAACCTTTGCGGGATGGATGGCGGCGGGAATCCTGCTGCTCGCGGCGCTGGCCGCGACAGGCACGGCCGCCCGCTACGCGAAACGGATGGCCGAACTGGACAGCGCCCTTCTGCGCGCGCAGGCAGAAACCGACACGCTGCGCTTGCGCCAGGAAAAGGCGCTGTGGCGCCCGTCCGGCCCGGAAGCGGTGGTTCCGACGGAAGACTCGGAAGCGAACGGCGCCGGCGACCGAAGCGAAATCGCACGGCTCGAGAACCGGGTGCGCGAACTGGAAGCGGCGCTTAGCGAACGGGAACGGCAGCGAACCGCGCGCCCCGCGCGGACGCAGGAAGACGGCGCGGAAAGAGAACCCGCCCCGCGCCGGCAACGGTTCGATCTGGAAAGCCTGCGGGAAAGCGATCCCGAACGCTACCAGGAAATCGTCGAGCGCCGCGAACAGATGCGCGAACGAACGCAACAGGCGTTTTCGCGCAAAGCCGATTTTCTGGCGAACCGCGACCTTTCCGATCTGGACGAAACCGAACAGGCCGAACACAAACGCACGCAGGAACTGCTGCAAGCGATGTGGGAACTGGCCGAACACAACCAGCAAGAAACGACCCGCCAGGAACGGATGCAACTCTGGCGAGAAATGGGCCAGCATGCCCGAGAACTCGGGCCGCTTCTGCACAAGGCGCGCGACCGCGAATTCGTGGCGCTGGGCAAATCGCTGGGCTATGCGGACGACGATGCCGCCGCCTTCGCCGGGTACCTGAACGAAGTCATCGAAACCACATCCCTGACCGGCGGCCTGATGCCCCGCGGCTTCGGACGCGGACGCCGAACCGGCCCGGACGCCTCCCCCGCTCCGCCACAGGAAGCGCCCGGCCTTCGCGCGCCTTAGGGCCCGCGCCTGTTTTCGCCCTATTCCTGTCGGATCACGGCCGTGGAAACGACACCGGCATCGTCTATGGCGCGCAACACGACGGCGCCGGTAACGGGCTCGGCCGTGTACGTCACCTGGGTGCCGACCGTCTTGTTCAGAGAACCCAGGCATTGATTGTCCAATGCCCAGGCGTACGGTTCAGTTCCGCCCGACGCTGTAAACGTTTGCGAGGGCGTATCGGCTGCCGCGAGCGTTACCGCCTGCGGCTCGATGCGAAAACCGCCCGAGTTTTTTTTCGAGGATTCGCAGCCCGTCTGCGGAAGCGTCAGCAACGCGCAGGCGCTCGCCGCCAGCATGCCGGAAAACCTTGCCCGTCTTTTCATCATGCCCCTTTCGCGCCGTGTCCCGACCGCAGCCGTGCCAGCATGGCTTCGATCAGCCGGACATGGCGCTATTCTTCGCCCAGCGCTTCGATATCCGCGAGGTCTTTTTTGCGTCCGGCGGATCGTTTGTTGGCTATGTACTGGGTTTTGCCGATGTAGCAAACAGGTACGTCGCCATAAACACCCGCTTCTTTGGATGGGTCTGCTTCTTCCCAGGTTACGCCGCTGATGGACGTGATAAGATCAACGCGGACAGGAGGAACACCCAATTGCACAACCCGGTTCGGATGCAAAAAGTCATCCAAGTCCAAATCGAGTGAACCGAACCCGAAATCTGTCAGTGCATCTAGAATTCGTCGAGCGTTTTCCGGATCAGGCTTTACAAAAAGGTCTATGTCGCCTGTAAAACGAGGGGCGCCATGAAATGCCAAGGCGTATCCTCCTACGATCATATACTCTGCCTTATGATCGTTCAACAGCGCGAGCAGATCTCTGAAGTCTTTTTGAACTTCCATGGTGTTGCCGCCTCAAAATCTCAACGGCAGAAATACGTTCCTCTGGAGAACGGCTTTGCCAGAAGGCAAGGTCGCGAACCGAAGAAAGATCGCTGGTCTTACACTTTCGGACGACCTTCAGTATCATAAGCTACCCCTATCATTGCCTGAGGCTGGTTGTAAAGCCTTTTCTGATCAATCCGTTAGCCGTGCCCCGACCGCAGCCGAGCCAGCATGGCTTCGATCAGGCGGACATGGCGGTGTTCCTCGTCCTTCAGGGATTCGATCAGGCGCCGCACGTCCTCGATCTTGCATTGGGCCGCCATGCCCGAATAGAACGCGTATGCTTCGCGTTCCTTGCCCAACGCGGTTTCGAGGATCTGGTCCGGCGTGCTGGAGGGAGTCAAAGGATTCATAGACGTCTATCCTGGCTTCCCGCATGAAAAAAGTCAAGCCGATGCAACCGGAAAACCGCGTGAGCCGCCTTCGCCCTGCGGGCTACGGTGGCCAAGCGAAATACCCACGTGTCCGCCGTAGCCCGAAGGGCGGAGGCGGAAGCCCGAAAGAAACCCGAAATCCGAAGTTCGGAAGCGGGGCGGCGCGAAGCGTGGTGGCGACTCCTCATGGCCTATCTCCGGTAGAAATTGGCTGCTGAATTCTCGCCGAACACAGCCGTCCGCTCATCCAGATCGTACGGCTTCTCTCGGCCCGCATAGCGTTTTCGCGGCGCTCTGCCATGTCTACAGCCTTCGGGCTTCGCGCTTCGGATTTCCTTCGGGCTTGGGTGCTTGGGTGTTTAGGACTTGCACAATACACCTTGGTACGCCCTGGGTGCAATGTTTTACCAGACGATCATATCGCCGGAAACGATTGGCGCCCCGCGCCCGGCTCCGGCAGACGAATGCAGGCGGCGCGATGGCCGGGGCCATAGACTCGCAAGGCCGGCTCGCGCTCGGCGCAGGCGGGGATCGCTTGCGGGCAGCGCGTGCGAAAACGGCAGCCGGACGGAGGATGGATCGGGCTTGGCGGTTCGCCTTTCAGCGGCGGCGCGTCGGCCTGCTCGGCCGGATCGGGCTTCGGAATCGCCGCCATGAGCGCCTGGGTGTAGGGATGCAGCGGGCGCGCGTAGAGCGCGTCGCGCGGCGCCTCCTCCATGATCTTGCCGCAGTACATGACAGCGACCCGATCGGAAATATGCTCGACCACGGCCAGGTCGTGCGCGATGAACAGGTAGCTCATCCTGTATTCCTTCTGCAGGTCGCGCAACAGGTTGACGATCTGGGCCTGTATGGACACGTCCAACGCGCTGACCGGCTCGTCGCAGACAATGAGCCGGGCGCCGAGCGCCAGCGCGCGCGCGATGCCGATCCGCTGCCGCTGGCCGCCGCTGAACTCGTGCGGATAGCGGTCGAGCGCATCGGCGGAAAGCCCGACCCGCTCGGCCAGTTTCGCGACGGAATCCCTTCGTTCGGCGCGCGAGCCGATCCTGTGAATGTCCAACCCTTCCCCGATAATGGCTCCAACCGTCATGCGCGGATTGAGCGAACCGATCGGATCCTGAAAGATGATCTGCATGCGGGCGCACAGCGCCCGGCGTTCCGCCCCGTTCAGCAGCGAGAGGTCCACGCCGTCGGCCAGGATGCGGCCGGCCGTGATCGGGGCCAGCCCCAGCACGGCGCGCCCGAGCGTGGTCTTGCCGCAACCGGATTCGCCGACGAGCCCCAGCGTCTCGTTTTGCCGGATGTCCACATCCACCTCGTCCACGGCCTTTACATAGTCGCGAACCGTCGAGAACACGCCGCCGCGGACCGGGAACCAGACGCGCAGCTTCTCGACCTTCAACGCCAGCGCCTCATCCACGGCGCTCCCCATGCGGCGTTTCACCTCCTCGAACCGGAGCGGACGACGCACCGCCGTATAGCACAGCGGAAAGGCGGCCAGCGCGACAAGGGCGGCCGGGATCTGCCACAGCAGCCAGGCCGGTTTGAACAGGGCCAGGCGCACCGTTGGCGCCAGAACTAGAAAAACGGGCAGACCCAAAAACAGCGCGCCGTACCAGAGCATGGCCAGCCCGGCCCACAATCCCGCGCGCATGCGCCGACAGTCCGCATCGTCGAATACAACGTAGCCGATGTATCCGATAAAACTCAGTAGGCTGACAGCCGCCACCCAGGCTTTCGCGCGATGACGCCGCCGCCGGGCATCGCGCCAGACGCCGGCGGCCATCGGTCCGGTCACGGCCGGCAAGACGAGCCCGATCAGAAAGCTGTACAGCGTCCAGCGCCGCACGGCCGCGTCTTCGCCCACGCGCCGACGGTTGCGCAAATCGCCATACAGCCAGAACGCCGTCATGATGTTCAGCAAACCGTTGGGCACCGCATACCAAAGCAGCGGTTGCACCACGGTTTCCCACGGCGTCGTCAGCGCAGGCCACAGGGCGGGGTCCTGATTCATCGGGCTCCTTTTCGTTTGGGAAGGAGACAATGTAGACCAATTCTGTTTGACGCTCAAGCATTCTTCTGTTAGCAAAGAACTGGCGATGGACGCGAAGCGCGGCATCCAAATCGCCACGGAAAAACGCGACAGGGACGCCAAGGGATCTTCGACATGGCTGCCGCTCGTTCTACTTCTTTTCGCACTCCGAGCCAAGCGCTCGGAAAAAAGGCGTTTTCCTTCCTGTTCCGGCGAAGATTCATTGCGCAGACCGCCTTGTTTCTTGGTGTGGGTTTGGCAACGCTATCTTTCGAGACAATGCCGAGAGTAGACATGGGGGCGACTTCCTCGAAGATGCACGAGTTTTACAAGCTGTACTTGGCAACGCGATCTTTCGAGACAATGGCGAGCGTGGACATGGGGTTGGTTAACTTGAGAATGCACGAGTTTTACAAGCTGTACAACGTGTACTTCCTGCTCTGCATCGTTTCTTTGCTGCTTGTCAAGGGAGACGGTAGCGCGGAAATCAGGAACCGGATCACCCTATGCACCGGCGCACTCGCCATGGGACTGTTTCTTACTCAGGCTTGGTTCATTTGTGTCGTAAAAACGGCCGAAGAGGGCCTCTTTCCCGTATTCCAGGAGATTTCCTTCTATCTGGATAGCGCGAGGACCATGCGCATTATCGGCTGGCGAGTCATACCCATCATGGGCGCGGTTTTCGTCCATGCCGCCGTGCATCTGCTGTCCGGGCTGCGACGCCTGCCGGAAAGACCCCGCAATACGGCGGCATCGTATTTGCTGGTTGCCGCTCTGTCCTTCGGGGTATTCAGCCCGTTCGTGACGGCGCGATACTTGCGCGGGCTGTTCGTCCATCCGGATCATGCCTGTCGCATTGAAATGGCGTTGACGAATCTGAGCAGAGATGCGGACGTGCTGAATCGGCCCGGCCGTTTTTCCCATGATTTTTGTCTCGAAACCACGCTGGAAGCCTTCGTCCGAGACACGGACACGTATACCCGACAATGGCTCGATGAACACCCCGAGGATGTCTGCGCCTTGCTGGTTCGCGCTAGCGTTTTGATTGATCTCGGTCGTACGGAAGAAGCGAAAGAACTCTATGTGCGCCTTTCGCGCATGCCGGACATCCACGCCTTTTTGCGAAATTTCGCGCTACACATGGCGGGGCAGGTTCTCGACCCCAATCCGTGATCGGTGTTGATTTTTGTCATTCCGAGCTTGCGAGGAATCTCGGCCGAAGGCCGTTGGGTTGCGGGCGTCAGCCCGCCTTAAAGCCTTCTTCAAAAAGACACACGTTTTTGCGTGTATAATTTCCGTGTATTCCGCGTATTCCGTGGTAGAAAAAAAATTGGGTTGCGGGCGCCGCCCTATTTTGCGGGGGTTTTATCTACCCAGTGACAGGCGGCGAAATGGCCGGGCCGATGCTCGGCCAACGGCGGGATTTCGGCGCGGCAGATCTCTGTCGCATGCGGACAGCGCGGATGAAAGGCGCACCCGGCGGGGATGGCGGCGGGATTCGGAACCTGGCCGGGAATGGCTTGCAGCCGTTCGGCATGGGCGCCCAGCCGCGGAATGCTGCGAAACAGCCCCTGCGTATAGGGATGCAGCGGGGCGCGAAACAAGTCCGTCGTGCGGGCGCGCTCGACAATCAGGCCGGCATACATGACCGCCACATTGCGCGCGCTGCGCGCGACAATGCCCAGGTCGTGCGTGATGAGCAGAATGGACATGCCGAATTCCTTCTGCAGCCGGTCGAGCAGAACGAGAATCTGGGCCTGAATCGTAACGTCCAGCGCGGTGGTCGGCTCGTCGGCGATCAGCAGGCCGGGCCGGCAGGCCAGCGCCATGGCGATCATGGCGCGCTGCCGCATGCCGCCGGAAAGCTGATGCGGATATTCGTTCAGCCGCTGGTCCGGATTGGGAATGCCGACCGCTTTCAGCATGTCGAGAGCGATGGCGCGCGCCGCGCGCCGGTTTCGCTCGCGATGCAGCCGTATGCCCTCCATGATCTGGTCGCCGATCGTGAAAACCGGGTTCAGGCTCGACATCGGCTCCTGAAAAATCATCGAAATCCTGTTGCCGCGCACCTTGCGCATGGCCGGTTCGCTTAGCGCCAGCAATTCCGTGTCCTCGTAGCGAATGCTGCCGGCGACAATGCGGCCGGGCGGATCGGGGATCAGCCGCAGCAGCGAAAGCGCGGTGACGCTTTTCCCGCAACCGGATTCGCCGACCAGTCCGACCGTCTCGCCGCGCGGAATGTCGAAATCCACGCCGCGCACGGCGCGGGCCACCCCGCCTTCCAGCGCGAAGCGAACCTCGAGCCCGCGCACGCGAACCAGCGCGG
>SLKS01000379.1 GCA_007134465.1 Kiritimatiellia bacterium
ATGTACCATCAAAGAAACAGGGAGAAATCGAGGACGATAGGGTGGAAAATCGTGGAGGCGGCGAAAATGATTCTGTAAAGAGCAGATAAAACCACGAAGGACGCGAAGAGCACGAAGCAAGCATCGTCTCATCCCGCCTCTTCATTTGTTCGGCTACCCGCAAGCGCCATTTTTGGGGACCATGCCAATAATTTGACCTGCCATCGCTTGGCTGTTGGATAATAATATCTGAAATTGGGCCGATGTTAAGGCCAGCGGACGCGGAGCCAGAAGAAGGCGTTGGTTTCGTCTTCGGCGGGAACCGGTACGGTCACGTCTTGCTCGAACTCCGCCTGGAACAGGAACTGGGTGCGAACGGAACCGGAAACGAGGTCGTCGGTGCGCAAGAGACGATAGAAGCGTTCCGGCTTGCCGCGCCATTCGAACAGGAACCCGTCGCCGTCGGGAACCATGCGCAGCCGCAGGACGGAATTCGAATCGGTCGGGTCGGTGCCAGCAATGTATTCGGCCCACGTGGCCATGCCGTCGCCGTCGGGGTCGGCCAAGTCGGCGGTTTCGAAGTCGTTGGTCCAGCCATGGGCGGCCAGCCAGTAATGGGGCGTGCCCTGCGCCGTGCGCAAGGGCTCGAATATGGCGAACAGCTCGTGCGGCCGGTCCACGGTCAGGGGCAGGGGATTGGCGATGGACTGCACGGTGCCCGTCCACGACGCCAGCCCGTAGTACAGGTCCGGTTCCGCCTGCGGCGAAATCCCGTCGCCGACACGATACCAGCCGTTGGAAAAGAGGACGGTTCCGGGCCCGACCGCGCTGGCGCTGACATGATAATTGGTGTGCCACAGCCATTCGAGCACGGCGTTGTCGGTGAGATTCAGCGCCACGTTCGTTTCCGTGCCGTCGGTTTCTCCGTGCTGGTCGGTCGGGCCGAAGAGCCGCCAGGCGCGGTATTCGCGCTGGACGCCCGGTTCCGTTTCGCGCAGGGGCTCCGTCACGGACCCTTCGAAGAGGGCGCCGGTCGGCGCGTAGAGGATGCCGGGCGCCGGCATGACGCCGCCCGGTTCGGAGACGACGACGATTTTGCGCAGGTGATCGTGTCCTTTCGAGGCGAAGGGCGTGTTGCCGCAGGCGCCGATATTGATGCGGCCGCCGTTCGGTTCGGGTTCCAGAGACCAGTCGCTGGCGGGATCGCCCATGTCAATGCAGGGGCTCGTGACGGGATCGTTGGTCCAGACGCCGTCGCCGGCATAGCGGCCGAATTCGCTTTGCAGCGAGAAATCGCGGGCGGTCGGGTCGGCGAAGAGCGGGTCGGCGTCGAAGCAGCCGGGTCCGCCGGGGTTCGGGGAGGTCACGCTGTAGCGGAATTCCTCGGCGACCCATTTGTACCAGTTGTCGCCGGCGACGGCGGCTGTGTTGGACACGACGATATTGTTGAGCAGCAGTCCGGTGGCGCCCACGTCCAGGCCGCCGCCGTATTCGCCGGATTCGTTGAAGGCGATGGTGCAGTTGACGACGGCGCCGCCCCAGAACTCGACGCCGCCCGCGTCGCTGTCGGCGCGATTGTCGTGGATGACGGCGTTGCGCAACACAGCCTGAAACACGACCGCGCCGCCGCCGTACAGGCCGGCATGGTTGCCGGACAGCCGCACGCGTTCGGCTACGCCGCCGCCGACCATGGCCAGGCCGCCGCCGTAGCGCGGGGCGGAGGAATCGGCGATGCGGCTGTCGGCCAGGACGCCTGCGCTCATCCAGACTCCGCCGCCGTCGAGCGAGGCGCGGCCGCGCCGGAAAAGGAATCCGCGTACCTCCGCCTCGGCGGTCATTTCCATGCCGCGTCGGGTTTCTTCGCCGTCAATCACGGTATGATCGGGGCCGTTCACGCCGAGGAGCGTGACGGCGCGGTCCACCATCAGGGTACGGCCGACATAGACGCCGTTCGTAACGAGAACGACATGTCCGGCGCGCGCCAGGTCCAAGGCGTCCTGCGGATGGCGCAGCGCATTGTCCCAGCGATGGTACGGCCATTCCGGCGCGCCGTCCGGGTTGACGCGCAGCGTGGAACTGCCCACGTGAAGCTCGCGCGTTTCGGAAATGACGGCGGTCTCGTAATTCACGGCATAGACGAAATAGCGGACATGGGCGCCGGCTTCGAACAGGGGCAGCTCGACTCGGTAGAGGTCGGTTTCGCCGCCCGGCGCGCACACGGACATGGCGGCGAATTGCCAAGTTCCGCCATTGATCTGCCAGGCGGCCGTAACGGACAGGGCTTCGCTTGTGCCGGGCGCGACGGAAGCAAAGACGACAGGCTGTTCGTTGTCGAAAGGGGCTGGCGGCGTTGTCCAGACGCCGTACAGGGCGAGGAAGGGCAGCGGCTCGGCATGGCCGCCGACCACGAGCGCGTATGTTTGCGGTTCTTCGGGCACGTCGTAGCCGACCACTTCGATCCAGTTCGTGCCGGGTTCCGGTTCGAGCACGTCAATGCCCAGCACATTGTTCAGGCGGTCGGGTTCGTTGCCGCCGTTCGGATACAGGCACCGGCCCGAAGGCAGGATCAGGGTCAGGTCCAAATCGTTGACTAATTGCCGGGCGGCGGCGGGCGAACCGGGGAAATCGTTCCAGACAAGCGTGACGCGCCATTCGTTGGTACCGGCGACCGTCACCGCGTAACGGTTGGTTTGCGCTGTTCTTGCCAATTGCCGATCCCAGAGGATGGGTGCGGAGCCGTTGTCGAGGCCGAGCGAGCGCCCCACGTTCGCCTGGCCCCAGCCTTCCACCGTGTTGGGACGCGGCCCGAACGGGATTTCCTGGACCGTGTTCGTACCGTACTGACCGGGCGCCAGCGAGCGGGCGCCGTTGATCAGCAGCGCTTTTTGCAGCGGGCCGCTCGGTTTTGTCAATCCGCGCCGGTCGGCCAGGTATTCGCGGGCGAGCGCGGCGGCGCCTGCGACGAGCGGCGTGGCCATGCTGGTGCCGCCCTGAAAGACGTAATGGGCGCTCGGTTCGCCTTCCAGCACGCCGGACCCGGTGCCCCAGCCTGTGCCGGCGCCGGCTGCGCGGGAGCGGCAGGACACGATATCCGTGCCCGGCGCCACGAGATCCGGCTTGATGCGTCCGTCCTGCGTGGGGCCGCGTCCCGAAAAGGCCGCCATGCCCTGCCGGGCGCCGTCGGCCGCCGTGGAGATGAAATCGCTGCGGATCGGGTCGGCGGGATACCATGCGCCCCATATCCCCCATGTGTAAGCCGAATAGCCGCCCGAGCCGGCCGGTCGGTCGGATTCCGACGCGCCGACGGTGAGTACGTTTTTCGCCGTGCCCGGCGAAGCGACGGAGCCGGCATCCACGATGCCGTTGGCATTTGCGTCGCGTCCGTCGTTGCCGGCGGCGAAGACGATCAGCATGTCGTCATGTTCCCAGAGAAATTCGTCTGCTTCGCGTGCCATGGTCGTGTAGGCGCCGTTCCCCGCGCCGCCCCAACTGTCGGAATGAATGCGCGCGCCCTGATCGCGCGCCTGCGCGAAAAGGAGCGACAGCGGCGAGGGCGGGTACACGTTCGGGCCGCCGGAAAGCGCGCCGATCGCCTGCACGACAAGGCCGGCCTGCGGAGCCATGCCTTGGAACCGGCCCGCCTCGAACGCGGTGCCGCTGCCCAGCACGGAGCCGGCCACATGAGTGCCGTGCCCGTTGCGGTCCGTCCAGTCCGCGGCATCCACCCATCCGAAAACGGCGTGAACGCGATTGGTGAAATCCGGATGCAGGTTGGCCATGTCGCCCGTATCGAGGCCCGTGTCGGCCACGGCCACGATTTGGCCGGCGCCGCGCAGGCCATGGTCGGTCCGGACGCGCGCGATGTTCAGCAAATCGTCGCGCGCGACCGTATCGTTCATCGTCGTCGGCTGAACATGACGCTCGATCCACTCGATTTCGGCCATGGTTGCCAGTTCGGGAATCGAGGCGCGCGGCAGGATGGCGCGCACCCGCCCCCAACGCGAACCGGCGCCGTGCTCGACAACCTGGCCGCCCGCCTGTTCAACCGCCGCCATGACGGCGGGCACATAGCGCGGGCGCATCGTGCTGATCGCCACCTCGAGCGTTTCTTCGGGAACCGCGAGCGCCGCGCGGGCGCCCAGCGCCAGGAAAGGATCCGCATCCTCGGCCATTTTGTATTCCGCGCGATATTCGCCGACCCAGCGCACGAACGGAAGCTGGCGCAACGCGTCGAGGCGGGCCGGCTTAACCAGCACGATCCAGGCACGGTCGGGCACATGGCCGATGCGGTCGGCGCCGAGCGCTTCGAGCGTTCGACGCATGTCGCCGTCCATCGGCCGGTTCAATTGCAGCAAGTAGGCTGCTCGTCCGTCCGCCGTCGTTTTCGGAGGGCGGTCGTGGCCGTCCTTGTTCCGCGCGAGCGCCGAGAGCCGCATCGGGTCGGCAGTCGGAGCCGTCTCATCCGGAACGATTGTAGCCCGGCGCAGATGGATGCGCGGTTCCGCCGAAGCAAGACCGCTGCAAACGGCCAGCGCCGCAAGAAGGAGCGTGCGGCGAATCCAAGGCGCTGGCGAGAGGCTCATGCTTCCCCCGGTTCGGGTAAAAACAGGCTTGTTTCAGTATGCATGTATTCCGTAGCACGCATGCAATGATCGGAGTGCTAACGACAAACCCTGACAAGGAATTAGCGCCTTCGGCGAGATCCCTCGCAAGCTCGGGATGACAACCTGTACAGGCAGACCCTTTTCGGACAGGCTCAACCTAAAAAGAGCAGTTGAATGTCCAATGAAGGCGAGATCGGAGTGTAGGAGTACGTGTACGAGTACGAATTGTGAGCGTTTTCGCCTGATGTATTGCCGTACTCGTACACTTGCTGTCTCGTACACGCGAATCTCTTCGTGCTCTGCCAAATGGGTGAAAATTTTTCGTTGCGGTCATTCGTAGGTCGAAGGCCATACATTTAATGAGTACTATGGCATATTCCCGCAAGTTTGCCAAGAAAAAAGCCGCCTAAAGGCGGCGCTCTGGCTCGTTTTGTCAGAGTCCCGGCTTCAGCCGGAAGCTATCCCGCCGCTTCAGCGGCGCGTCCGGATGTCAAAATGCGAATGGCTGTTTCTCGCTGCGCTCGAAACGACACTTTTGTTCTGATGTGCTACCCTGATTTTAGCCATGGCTGGGCGCTCAAAGATTTTCGGACGCAAGCGTCTTGCTGCAAATGCTTTGTGTATGTTATCCGTGTATTCCGTGTAATCCGTGGGCGGGCATTGGGTTGCGGACGAAACCCGCCTTAAGCGGAATCACTCGCAGCGGATCGAGACGCCGCGCATGGTCAGGTCGTCCGGTCGGTCGCACTCGATATCGAAAGTTTGCTCGGCTTTGCCGTCCTCTTGAAGCGGCAGCGCGAGGCAGTGTTCCTGCCCCTTCATCGTGAAGTTCCATTCGGCCGTCAGCGTTTCTCCGTTGGTCTCGTCGGCTTGCAGCCAGAGCTTGTTCTTGCCGGGCAGCAGCATGGGCTGGGTGAACATGTTCTGCTGGTAGCCGGCCGTGATGCGCAGAGATTGCAGCCGCGGCGTTGTGTCGTTGTCGTGCGAGTGCATGTCCACGCGCAGCATGATGTTGCGCGCGTACTGGACCGAGGTCTTGCCGGCCTTCCGTTCGGCCAGTCCGTTCCGGATACGGAATTTACTTGTCAGTTTTTCGCCGATCGGCGTGACGGTTTTGCCGCCGTCGGCCGAGATGGCCAGGCCCGCGTAGTCGGAGCCGCCGCCCTGGATGTAGCCTTCGAGGAAGAGATAGCTGACGAAATAGGGCACGTTGATTTCGTACCAGACCTCGCAGTGCCGGTTCTTTCCGGTCGGCCGCAGCGTGCCGTTTTCGAAGCAGGCGTGGTCCGCCCAGGCCGGCGCGTCGGCGCCGGAGAGAAGCGGCTGCCAGCGCAGCGCGCCGGCGCCGTGGGTTCGCACGGGCTTGTCGCAGTTGAACCAGCTTGCGTCGTGCATGTTCTTGCGGTAATTGCGCCAAAAGGGTTCGTGCTGCGGGAAGGTGGGCGCGCCCTTGTGGTTGTAGGCGGCAATCTGGCAATGCGAGCCGCGCGGGTATTCTTCGCCGCAATACAGGGCGAGCGGCGGATCGGCCGGCTCGTACAGGTTGGCGATTTCCATGCCGCGCTTCAGGGTCCAGCCGTAGGTTTCGTCCTGGATCTTCTGCACGATGTCGAGCGCGTCGCCCCACGCATGACGTTTCCCGAGGAAGGCCAGGTCCGTATGGTAGCCGAGCGGCGAACTGGTTCCGATCGGATTGTGGACCAGTTCCGGCTTGCGCGTCAATTCCTCGCAAGAGGCCACCTCGTTCTGTTCGTTGAGGAAATACCATGCCTGGAAGGCGTCGAACGCATGCCAGGCGCCGTCGTAGAAGACTTCGTAGATGGTGTGTCCGTCGTTCTGGCCCACGACCCGGCGCGCGCGCAGGCCGGCCGCCTGCAGCGCTTCCGCGCCAACCCAGCCCCAGCCGGTGCACTCGAAGCAGCCGAACGAGGCGAACATGGCCATCGTGTCGAAGGAGCGCGAAAAGGTGCCGAACCCGTCCGAAATCGTGAAGTTGGGGCCGCGCATCATGACGCGGATCAGCCATTCGTAGAAGGCGAGCGCCTTTTCCTTGTCGGTGGAACACTGCTCGATACGGAAAACATCCCGTGCGAATTCGCCGAGGTTGCGGCCCGAAGGCCATCGGTCGTTGCCTGCCCATACGTTTCTGGCCATGTTGCGTCTCCTTTGTGTTGGCGTTGCGAGGTAGTACGAAAACCGGGAATTCAAGCACACGTAAGGAGATATGGCAATGTCGTTTTCGTCTAAAAGGCTTCCAGAATGCCGAAATAGACGCCGGATGTCCGCTCCCCGAAGGCGATGTCGAGGCGCAGGTTGACGCGTTCGCTTTCGCGGGCCCGGTACCGGAAGCCGACGCCGCCGTTCGGATAGACGCCGCGTTCGTCCGTGTCGAGCAGGTTGGCGCCGATGGCGCCGAGCCCGCCGAACAGGGTGGCGCCGATTTTGCCGCGCAGAGGAAAGCGCCATTCGCTTTGCAGCACGGCGGCGTGGCGGTCGCGGAAGCGCCCGGAATAGTAGCCGCGCATCAGGTTGATTTCCCCGAAACGAATGTCGCCAATACGGGACAGTTCCAGGAACGGGACGTTGCCGTCGAGCCAGTTCACATGCTGCTGCAGGGCCAGCGTGCCGAACGGGCGTACAGGAAAATACTGGCGCGCATCCAGACGCACCCGACGAAAGGCGTGATCGCCCAGTCCGGACCCGAAATCCGTGGCGGAAAGTTCGGCATAGACGCCGCGTTCGGGATGGAAGAGATTGTCGCGGCTGTCCCAGGTGGCGACCAGGCCGAGCCCGGCCACGCGCGCGCTTTCGCTGCCGGGGATTGAACCGTCGGCGAGCTGTCCGCCCGCCTCCGTTT
Organism: Kiritimatiellia bacterium; assembly: GCA_007134465.1. Classification (GTDB taxonomy): domain Bacteria; phylum Verrucomicrobiota; class Kiritimatiellia; order UBA8416; family SLMC01; genus SLMC01. The sequence goes on from SLKS01000379.1 coordinate 7,441, forward strand.
GCCGGACGCGCGCGTCGGAGAATTCGCCGCGCAGCCCGACCTGCCAGCGCGCGAAAACGGCGGCGCGCACGGTGGCGAAGGCGCCGATCGTGCGCGCGGAGAAATCCTCTTCGGCCCGCTCGGGCGTGTCGTGGCCCACGCCGTAGAACTTGTCCGGCCAGTCCCGGAAACTGGCCTTGCCGAGCGCCTGTACGGCGCCGTTGCGGGAGACCCAATGCGGCGCGAGGCTGACGCTCGTCTGCTTGCGTTGCGTGTAGGCGACGTTCGCCAGCAGCGACGAGGGCGGCTCGGCGCCATCCGCTCGTCGGAAATGGCCCATGGCAGTGAGCGTCATTTGCACGTCTGTTTCCGGCGCGTAGACAGGGAAGGGGACCACTACCCAGCGCGCATCGGTCTTGTTCGCATGCGCCGCGCGCGGGCCGGCCCACAGCAGAAACAGGCCGAGAACAGAGACGGCCTGTCTGTGCCCGATCCGCGTAGCGGAAGCCTTGCGTCTTCGTTCCGCCGCCGGCGCTGTCGAATCCGCATCGGATGGGCGCTGTTCGGTCATTGGGCGCTCCAATCCTCTCCTACAGCCAGCGGTCGAGAATGGCGATGGCCTGATCCAGTTCCTCGTCCGTGACATTGAGCGGGGGCAGCAGCCGCACGACTTTTTCGGCTGTGGCCAGCGTGAGCAGGCCGTTGTCGGCCAGCCGCGCGCAGGTTTCCTGCGCGGGCCGATCGAGCACGATCCCCAGCATGAACCCGCGTCCGCGCACGTCGAGCACGTGGTCGCGGCCCTTGGCCAGTTTGCGCAGGCGCTTGGCGAAGTCGGCGCCGACTGTGCGCGCGCGTTCGATCAGGTTTTCCTCTTCGATCGTTTCCATGGTGGCGAGCGCGGCGGCGCAGGCGAGTGGCGTGCCGCCGAACGTGCTGGCATGATTGCCGGGCTGAAACACATCCGACAATTTCGGCGACGCGACAATCGCCCCGATCGGATACCCGCTGCCGAGCGCCTTGGCCACCGAAAAGGCGTCGGGCGCCGACGCGTAGGCCTGGTATCCGAACCAGTGGCCGGTACGGCCCATGCCGCATTGCACTTCGTCGCAGAGCATGAGCAGGTTCTTCTCGTCGCACAGCGCGCGGACGGAGCGCATGAATTCGGGATCGGCCGGCAGAACGCCGCCTTCGCCCTGCACCGCTTCCAGCAGGACGGCGACGGTTTTTTCGTTCACCTGCGCGCGAACGGAGGCGATGTCGTTGAACTCGGCATGGCGGAATCCTTCCGGCATGGGCTCGAACCCTTTCTGAACCTTGAGCTGGCCCGTGGCGGCGGCCGTGGCCAGGGTTCGCCCATGGAACGAGTTCTTCATGCACACGATTTCGTAGCGGCCCTGCTCATGGCCCCAGAGCCGGGCCAGCTTGATCAGGCCTTCGTTGGCTTCGGCGCCGGAGTTGCCGAAAAAGCATTTGCCGCCCAGGCTCGCTTCCGACAGCTTGCGCGCCAGCCGGCCCTGGTTTTCCGTGTAGTACAGGTTCGAGACGTGGGTCAGACGGCCGGCCTGCTCGCGAATCGCCTCGACCACGCGCGGATGCGAATGGCCGACATTGAGCACGGCGATGCCGGCAATGAAATCCAGGTAGGTCTTGCCTTCGGCATCCCAGACGCGCGCGCCCTGGCCGCGCACCAGCGCGAGTTTCGGGGCGTAGGTGGGCATGACGTAGCGCTGGTACAACTGCTTGATGTCGTCGAGCTTGCTCATTCTTCTCCTTTAGTGCCTTTTTCAAAATCATACACGCTTTTGCGTGTATAATTTCCACAGGATGAAACTACGAAACACGCGAAAATCGCGAAAGAGCAAATAGAAGAATGACTTTTCGCGTATTTCGCGTGTTTCGTAGTTAAAACAAATTGGGTTGCGGGCGAGGCCCGCCTTAAGCTTGGCCCGCCACGATTTCCGTGCCGACTCCCTTGTCGGTGAAAATTTCCAGCAAGAGCGAGTGGGGCATGCGTCCGTCAATCATATGCACCTTGCGCACGCCGCTTTGCAGCGCTTCCACGCCGCTTTTGATCTTGGGCAGCATGCCGCCGCCGATCACATTGCGCTCGATCAGTTCCTGCACGTCGTCGGTTTTCAGGGTGGTCAGGATCGAATCGGGGTCGTCCTTGTCCCGCAGGAGCCCGGGCACGTTCGTGAGAAAGACCAGTTTGCGGGCGCGCAGCGCCTTGGCCAGCGCGGCGGCGGCAGTATCGGCGTTCATATTGTGAATCTTCCCGTCCACATCCTTGCCGAGCGGCGTAATGACGGGGATGGCATTGTCCTTGAGCAGAGCCTGGACCGGGCGGACGTCCACGTCGAGCGGATTGCCCACATAGCCCCAGTCGAGCAGGGCGCCGGTTTCGGGGTCGGTGTCCGTCATGCGCGTGACGCGGAACAGCAGCTCGCCCGGCAGGCCCACCGCCTTGCCGCCCATGCGTTCGAGCGTTTGCACGATGCGCGGGTTGACCTCCTTGCCGAACACGCGCGCGACAACTTCGATCGTCTTCTCGCAGGTGATCCGCAAGCCGTTGAGAAAGCGGGCTTGCAGGCCCGAATCCTTCATGCCGCGCGAGATGGCGTTGCCGCCGCCGTGCACGATCACCGGCCGAATGCCGATGCATTCCATGAAGACGACATCCTGGAGGATGCTGTCGAACAGGTCCTTTTCCTCCATGGCGCTGCCGCCGAACTTGACGACGAACGTTTCCCCGCGGAAACGCTGAATGTAGGGCAGGGATTCGATCAGCACCCCCGCTTTTTCAATCAGATCCTGCATGGTTCCCCTTTCTTTCGGTCACGTCGTGTAGTCCGAGTTGATGCGGACATACTCCACGCTGCAATCGCATGTATAGGCCAGATCGGTTCCGGCGCCAAGATTAAGATCTATGCGCACGGTAAATTCCTTTTGCTTCAGAACGGCTTCCAGCGCCGACAGGGAGACGTCCGGGGCCAGGCAGCCGTTGCGGACGCAGAGCAGGTCGTCGAACCGGATGTCCACGCGTTCCGGGTCCATGTCCGCGCCCGCATAGCCGGCGGCGTCTATGATGCGGCCCCAGTTGGGATCCTCTCCGAACCAGGACGTTTTGACCAGCAGCGAATTGGCCACGCTGCGCGCGATGCGCCGCGCGTCCGCGTCGGACGCGGCGCCGCAGACGCGGACGGTCACGAACTTGGTCGCGCCTTCCCCGTCGCGCGCGATCATGAGTGCCAGGTCCAGCGTCAGCCGGTTCAGCGCGTCCGCAAAGGCCGGCCAGTCCGGGTGCGCGGGCGTCAGCGGCGTGTTGCCGGCCAGTCCGTTGGCCATGAGCAGCACGGTATCGTTGCAGCTTTGGTCGCCGTCCACGGTGATTTTGTTGAAGCTTTGGCCGACAGCGTCGGCGAGCGCGGTCTGCAAGGCGGCCGGGTCCACGGCCGCGTCCGTGGTCAGGAACGCCAGCATGGTGGCCATGTTCGGTTCGATCATGCCCGCGCCTTTGGCCATGCCGCCCACGCGCACGGTACGTCCGTCCACGACGGTCTCGCAGGCCGTCTGCTTCTCGCGCGTGTCCGTGGTCATGATGGCGCGCATGGCGTCGTCGGCGCCCTCTCGGCTCAGGGCCGGAACGACGCGGGCGATCCCGGCGGCGATCTTGTCCATGGGCAGAGGCACGCCAATGACGCCGGTGGAGGCGACATAGACAAGATCGGGTGTCAGGCCCAGCGCGTCGGCGGTCAGCGCGGCCATGCGCTCGGCATCCCGGCGGCCCTGCGCGCCGGTGCAGGCGTTGGCGTTCTTGCTGTTGACCACGATCGCCTGTCCGCGCCGGCTTTTCAGCCGTTCCCGGCACAGGCCCACCGTTGCGCCCTGCACTTTGTTCGTCGTGAACACGCCGGCCATGGCCGCCGGGGTATCCGAAACGATCAGCGCAATGTCCAGCCCCTGTTTCTTCAGGCCGGCTCTTGCGCCCGCCGCCCGAAAGCCTGCTGGCGCGGCAATGCCGCCCTCCGTTCGCTTGCTCATCTGTTCTCCTTCGGCGGCCATTCGCATTATGACCCCGTCCCCCGCGACCTTGCATGCCACGCCGTAGGCTTTGCGAAGGCGGGCATGCCACGCCGTAGCTTCTGGACGAAGGCGGGGGGCGCGGGAACGGGAGATTGGGTGGAAAGGCGCGACTTTCCACTCCAATCTCAGGCTCCTGCCGCGCAAGGCGGCAGGGGGCCAGCCCAAATGCGAATGGCGGCTCCTTCCTCTGTGCGGCGGCGATTCGGGTCGCCTTCGCGCGCCGGCCTGTTTCCGTCAACCCCGCGCATTAACCATAAAGCGCGCTCGGAAAGCAAAGATATTTTTTTGATGCTCGCAGCGCGTCGGCTGGTTACTGCGCTTTCAGGTTCAACCCTGCGGTTGACTGTGGATGACGGGAATGGTACACGAAGCTTTTGTCAGTTGAATTGTTCCGTTACGAGAGGCTGCGCATTTGCGCGCCATCGTATCCGTGAAACCCGTGCCGTCCGCGGCCGAAGATTGGGTTGCGGGCGAAGCCCGCCTAACGGGAATACACGCGAGGGCGTATGGTCGAGGGCTATTTTTCTTTTCCCCGCTTGTGCAAGGCGGCGGCGCTGGCGGTTCCGATCACGCTGATGGCCGTGCCGCGCATCGTGATCGGCGGGCTGGACCGGTTCGCGGCCATCGCCGTGGCGTTCATGGCCATGACGCTTATCGTCCATTTCGCGCTGACCTGGCAGCGGTCCGCTGGCATGGCCGGCATGTTCCCGGCCCGACGCGTTTGCCTGGCCGGGATCGCCGTCGCCGCGCTGCTCGGCAGCCTGCTGCTGCTGATCCGGCTGGTCTGGCTGGACCCCGTCTACAAATACGCTTTGACGCGCGGCGGCGAGGAAGCGATCTTCGTGTTGCGGTATCCGGATACGGCGGCCGGCGCCCTGGCGCTTGTTCTGTGGGCGACCGGATTCGAAACCGTCTTTTTCCTGGCCGGCGCCGTTTCCTTTTTCGCGCGGCTGACCCGCCGCTCGTGGGCGGCCGTCGTCGGCGCCGTGGCCGTGCGCATGCTCGTCACATGGCTGCAGCTTTCGCTGAGCGCCGCGCCCGAAACGACCCCTCTGTTCATGGTCGGCGTGGCGGCCGCGACGGCGATCGGCGCGCTGATCTACATGCGGGCCGGCTTGCCGGCTGCCATGGTCTTTTCGGCCATCGTCAGCGCCCGCCCGCTGACGCCTCCGCCGGGGTTCTGATTTTTCGCCATCCGGGGCTTGACAACAGGATGCCGACATGAAATGCTTGCCCGTATCAGTTCCCAATGAAGGAGGAAAGAAGCCATGATTTTGACCTACGAGAAAAAGGGTGGCGGACGGGTATCGCTTCGCTTGCGAGAAGTGGATGTGGGCAAGGCGGTTACGCTGGGACGCGGGCGCGAGGCCGTGGTTCGGGTCGACGACGAAAAATGCTCGCGCATCCATGCCGCCATTCGCTACTGGGATGGCTATTTCATCCTGCGCGACATGCACTCCAACAATGGCACCTTCAAGAACGGGACGCGGATCGAAGTCGCGCGCATCGTGCCCGGCGACGTGATTCGCATGGGCGAAACGGATGTCTTCGTCAACAAGGACGACGTAAGCGGCGACGATACCGTTGTCGTCTCGTGAGGGCTCGACGGGATCGCCTTCCCGAGAGCGCCTATGAATATCTATGTGCGGCTGACAGAAGAATTCAATCGTAACGGGCTCTGCGCGATATTGAGCGGCGGCCAGGCCGTCGTTTTGCATCGGCTCGCCTTTATGAGCAAGGATGGCGACTGGATTCTGCGGGAGAATGAAGAGGCGGCCTCTCGAATTCTGTCTGTTCTGGAAGGCTACGGAGCCTCCTACCGTTTCGGCGCGCCTCTGGATGTTCGCTGGCTGTCCGGCGGCTGGAGCGCGCATTTCGAATTCAAGCATGACGGTCTTCGCGTTCGGACCGACTTCGTTACCCGTCCGCCTCGTATCGCGACCGACAGACTCGCCCGACTCTGGCGTGAACAGGAAAGTCGCAAGCCGCCCTGCCTCGGCATCGCCGACCTGATCGAATCCAAGAAGACCAACCGGGAGAAGGACTACGCGGTCATCGGGGAACTGGCCAGAATGCTGGCTGGTGTCGAAGACCGTCTGAAACAGTCCAGAAGCGCCCGGGAACTCGTCGAACTGGCCAACCGACATCCCGACATGGTTGCCGAACTGAAGGGGCAACGCCCTTTGCTGGCGACGATCGCAAAGGGAACGGACGCCGTCGAAGTCGCGCTTGACGCGGAACGCCGGCAATTCATGCATGCCAACGAGCGAAGACTCGCCGCCTATATGAACGCCGCCTCGCAATGGCAGGCCGCCTGGCCGGAACTTTCTCGCGCCCTTGAGGGCATGTCTCTTTCCGCTGCGCACCGGGAAATCGTTCGCCAAGCCACCGATCTTTTGCCCGTGTCCGTTCCGGGAGGCTTGCCATGATGCCCTTGCGCGACGAGTTTTTGAGCGAGGAAGATCTAGACCTGAAGCTTCTGTCGGACGAGGAGCTGGATCGTCAGTGGACACAATGGCTTCTTCAGGCCCAGATCAGCAACGATCTGGACAAGCACGAGTACTCGCATGGAGTGTTCACACGCGAGCCGTCGGTCGGCAAGGAATCCTGAATTTGCACCCCGTGCCAAGGCGCATCTGCGATTTGCCGACTTATCGTCCTCGTCGTCGTTCTCGTTCTCGATATTTCTTGGACAAGCCGGCCGTGAATAGAGTATGAATATCTATTGTCTGCAAAGAGAGGAAGCCGGAAAGGAGTTCTCATGCTGCACTCTGTCAGGGAGCCGGAACGGGATATCGCCTGCGTACACGAGACCGATCTTGCGGTGGTGGGCGGAAGCTGCACGGGCCTGTTCGCGGCCGTGCGCGCGGCGCGATTGGGCGCGCGCGTGGCGATCGTCGAAAAACAGAACTGTTTCGGCGGCATGGCCACGGCCGGCGCCGTGAACATCTGGCATAGTCTGCACGACACCGAAAAACGTCGCGCCATTATCGGCGGGCTGACGCAGGAGACGATCGAGCGGCTCAAGAAACGCGATGCGGTGGAGGAAACGGCCACGGCGTCGGTCGCCTTTCGGATCAACACGGAAGAGCTGAAGATCGAGCTGGACGAATTGGCGCTCGCCCATGGCATCGTGCCGTTTCTGAACACCGTCTATTGCGCCCCCGCTGTCGAGGACGGACGGCTTGCCGCCGTGATTGTCGAGAACAAGAGCGGCCGGCACGCGATTCGCGCCCGGCAATTCGTGGATGCCAGCGGCGATGGCGATCTGGCCCGCGATCTCGGACTGCCGTTCGCGATCGGGCCCGGATTGCAGCCGCCGACCCTGTGCGCGAAGCTGTTCGGGCTGGATTCGCTGGGCGATTTCGACTGGCAGGCGGCGATCGAGGAACACGGCAGCGAGTTCGGGCTCGAAAAGGACTGGGGTTGGGGATCGTCCATACCCGGCCTGCCCGGCATGATGCTGCGCGCCGACACGCACGTGTTCAATACGGACGTGTCCGATGCCGAACAACTGACGCGCGCCGAAATCGAGGGGCGTCGCCAGGTGCGCGCCATGCTGGATGTCATCCGCGCCTACGGGCCGGCCGGCGCGCGCGTGGGGCTGGCCGACTTGGCCGCCGCGCTGGGCGCCCGCGAAAGCCGGCGCTTCCGCCTGCGCTATCGCCTGACCGGCGACGACGTGCTGTTCGGGCGCTCGTTCGACGACGCCATCGCCAACGGCTCCTATCGCGTGGACATTCACCATGCCGACGGGCCGGGCGTGACTTTCCGCTATTTGGACGGAACCGAAAGCGTCATACGCTCGCGCGGGTTCGCGGCCGAAAAGGGGCGCTGGCGCGATCCGCTGCCGGAAGACCCGACGTTCTATCAAATCCCCTTGCGCTGTCTGCTGCAGGATCGCGTGCCCAATCTGGCCTTGGCCGGCCGCATGCTGGACGCCGATCCCGTCGCCTACAGCGCCGCGCGGGTCATGGTCAACTTGAATCAGACCGGCGAAGCGGCAGGCGTGGCCTGCGCTTTGGCCATCCGCTCCGGCGGCGACGTCGCCGCCTGCGAGGCGGCGGCAGTGCGCAAGGCCTTGGCGGAAGGAGGCTCGATCATGCTGTGAGGCGCGCGAGCAGGGAGCAGAGAGCGGAGAGCGGAGAGGGAATCGGTGGAGTTTGCGAGGCAGTTTGCGTTGGAGGAAGATGGCAGGCGATCTTGTATGTTTCGTGAAATTTACCGTCAACTGCATCGGAACTAATTCCACCGTAAACGTTGCCGTGAACTGCTTCGATTGCCCTGTGCGAAGCGAGTCGGCAAACTGTTGGCGACAAAGAGGCGACAAACGGAGACCAGGACGCGACATGAGCAGTGGGCGGTGATGCGGATCGTCGCTGATGACAGATCGATAACGGCAGGGATCGCTGAAGTTTACGGCAAAGGCGACGACGGAGTTAGAATCGGTGGTGTTTACGAGGCAGTTTGCGTTGGAGGAAGAGGCGAGACGATCTCGTCTATTCCGTAAACTTTGCCGTCAACTGCATCGGAACTAACTCCACCGTAAACGTTGCCGTGAACTGTTTCGATTGCCCTGTGCGAAGCGAGTCGGCAAACTGTTGGCGACAAAGAGGCGACAAACGGAGACCAGGACGTGACCCTTGACGGATAAGTTAGCCTCGGTGCAGTTTACGGCAAAGGTGACGGGTAGATTCACTATTAATAGAAGATGGACGGTTGGGGTGGAGTGGTTGCGATGCAGTTTCCACACGAGAGTCTTGCTGTGTACGAGAAGGCATTGGATTTCTTTGAAGGCATTCAGCGGCACATAGCCTCGTGGAGCAAGCGGCACGCGTTTGTCGATCACCTGATGCGGGCGGCGGAAAGTGTTCTCTTTAACTTGGTGGAAGGCGTGCGATTGCGATCCGCAGAGAAGAAGGTGTTGAGTCTGGACTATGCCATCGGATCTGTGCTGGAGTGTGCCGCGTGTCTGGATATCGCAGCGCTGAAGGGGATGTTGGCAAGATCTGCATCTGTTGAGAAGAAGACGGCCCTGCTGGATATCTGCAAAATGTTGGTTGCTCTTCGCAACTCGTGGTATCCCTCGCACGTTGCGGAAGATTCTGTTCCATATGGCGAGAGAAGTGCGGCAGATAGAGAAGATAAGGTCTTCTATCACGAGACGATGGATCGGTATGTAGTGGCGCTTGACTTCTATCGATGGTTCATCGCCACTGCCGCCAGCGATCGCCCCCCATCCCCGTATGTAAGGTCGGCGGACACCTTGGTGACACGGATTGTCCTGAATATCGCAGAAAGCAACGGGCGATACGCGGCACTGTCTCGACAGACCTTCTTGGACACGGCAAATGCGGCGAGCGCTAAGCTTGCCGTCCTTCTGGATATGGGCGTGCGCCGGGGAATACTGGGTAAGTCAGAAGTCGCATCGGGTAAAGGGCTCCTAGTACGCGTAGGGCAGATGACAGCCAGGAAGGATTATCCCGTTTCATGATTCGGGACGGAAAGGAGCGTATGAATCGGACACTGGATTTCTCGGACAGGAAAACGCAGGCGCGCGGGTTCGCGACGGTGGAACGGCGTTTGCCCGGGCAGGTCCCGGCGCTGGCCATCACGCCCGTGGCGGACGGGCGGACCGGAGCGTACGAAGCCAACCAGGCGGCCACGTGGGCGATGGCCGAACGCGTGGCGCGCCTGCTGCAAGAGAACGTGCGGCTCTGCGACGGTCTGCCGCCCCGCATCGTACTGGCGCCTGAAATCGTCTATGGCGCGCGTACCGGCGCTTTGGCGCAGGCCCATTACCAGCGCGAAGGCGTCTGCGCCAACATCTGGGTGTCGCGTTCCTGGGCCTATAGCGACGAGCTGATGTCCGCTTGCATGGGGCTCGGCGCCTCCGAATGGCCGCAGGCGGCCTATGGACTCAACCAGACCGACCGGCCCGGCGCGGTCTGGCTCAAGGCCTTCTGCGCCGCCATGGATGAAAAAATGCGGCCGATCTTTTCCATTTACAATCCTGACCTCGAAGACGAATCCGGGGCGATCGCTCCGTTCGCCGCCGAACGGCTGCTGCGTTTCGCCCGCGCCGCTTGCGCCGTCGCCGAGATGCGCGGCAAGAACTATCTGGCGCTGGGCGGCGTTTCGATGGGGATCATCGGTTCCGATACGCGCCGCAACATGCTGCATCGCGGATTCGGCATGGGCACGGTCTCGGTGGACATGTCGGCCATTCGCGCGCGCCTGGACGAAGGCTTCTTCGATGCCGAAGAACTGGAAAACGCCTTTCGCGCCATGCAGCGCGATTTTCGCTTCGATTTCGGCCAGGGCCAGCGCCCGTTGCCCCCCGACGATCTGTTGAAAACCTGCCTGCGCATGACCCTGATTGTGCGCGACATGATGATCGGCAACCCGCGCCTGGCCGCGCGCGATGTCGAGCGCGCGCAAGGCTATCACGCCCTGGCCGCCGGCACCCAGGGCCAGCGCGCCTGGACCGATTCCTGGCCCAACTTCGACATGACCGAAGCGCTCCTGTGCAGCTCGTTCGACTGGGCCGGTCGTCGGCCGCCTTTCGTCGTGGCCACCGAAAACGACAGCAAAAACGCCATCGGCATGCTCGTCGCGCAGTTGCTGACAGGCATGCCCCAGCTTTTCGCCGACATCCGAACCTGCTGGACGCCTGCCAGCGTACGGGCGCGAACCGGACAGTCGGTGGAAGACCTGGCTCCCGAAGGCTTCATTGACAAGCGCAACTCCGGCGCCGGCGCCTTGGATTACGCGACCGATCCCTACGCCATCGCGGACACGCAAACTTCGGAACCGATCCAAACGGTGGCCGCCCGCTTGCGCGAGCGTCCGGAACTGGGAGAGGCCCTGGCGGAACAGGCGCGGGCCGGCACGCTGTTCATGGGCGCCAATCTTCAGTATTTCCCCGGCGACGGCCTGTCCAGCCGCTACCGCACGCCGGGCGGCATCCCCATGACCGCCTATCGCTACAATGCCATTGGCGACCAATGGACCTGCTCGGTTGCGGAAGGCCGCACCGTCTCGCTGCCGGCCGCCGTGGCGGATCACGTGCGGGACACAACCGATCCCACCTGGCCCGAAACCTACTGGGTCCCGCGCGGTATGAGCGCGTTCGACTACATGAGCCGAATCGGCCCCAACCACGACGGCAACAGCTTCGGCCATATCGGCGCCGATCTGGCCACCCTGAACGCCATGCTGCGCATTCCGCTCGACATGCACAATCTCGCGCGCGAGGATCTGTTCCGCCCCACCTTGTGGGACCGTTTCGGCGGCGACGATTTCCGCGCCTGCGCTGCGCTTGGCCCCCTGTACAGGTAGGCCGGGACTGTCGGTTTGCGAGAGCGGCGCGATAGCTGGCTGGCGGCAAGGCGATGCTGTCTTTCGCCGATCTCGTCGCCCGCGATCCCTTTTTCATTCCGTCAAGGCGCGCGCGACGGCTTGTTCGATGTCCCCGTAGGTTTGCGTCACGGGAAAACGGGGGAAGTCGCGCCGCACGTTTTCCGAGGGCTGAAACAGCAGGCCGACATCGGCCTGGGCCAGCATGCCCGTATCGTTGTATGAATCGCCGACGGCCACCACCGCGAATCGCAATTCCTGAAACGCTTGCACGGCCGCCCTTTTACCGTCCGGCTTGCGAAGCCGGTATCCGACAATGCGGCCGTCGGCATCCGTTTCCAGGCTGTTGCAGAACAAGGTCGGCCAGTCGAGCTTGCGCATGAGCGGTCCGGCGAATTCGTAGAAGGTGTCGGACAGCAATACGGCCTGCGCCTGTTCCCGCATGGCGGCCAGAAAGCGCGAGGCGCCCGGCAGCGGCTCCAGTTCGGCGATGATGGCGCGAATGTCGGACAGGCGCACCCCGTGCCGGTCGAGCGCATCGAGCCGTTTACGCATCAGCGCGTCGTAATCCGGCTCGTCGCGCGTGGTCAGACCGAGCGCTTCTATGCCGGTCTGCCGGGCCACGGCAACCCATATTTCCGGAACCAGCACGCCTTCGAGGTCCAACGCGAGGATTAACGGTTTCATCATGGTCGGAATGTCCTTTTCGGTCTGACGCTACCTTTCGGCCGGGATCGCCTGCGCGCCGGGTTTCGGTTCCGGTTTCGCTTCGGCCAGCTCGTAGGTGACTTGCACCCGGTTCAAGTCTGGCTTGCGGAACACGAACGACACGTTCTCGACTCCGAACGCGCGCGCCAGCGACTCCAAGGTTTGCCGCGCGGACTGCTCGACTTCCGAGCCGAGGCTCACAACGAGGGCCTGCGCCTGCGCTTGCGCGCTTTTTCTGGCCGCGTCCTTGAGACGGTTGCGGTCCTGCTCGGAAAAACCCTGCGTGAAGAGCGAGTTGAGCAGATCGGGCAGCAGCCATGGGATCAGCTTGCTCCGTTGCTCGTCGTAGAACTGGATGTCGCGGATATGCGTTTCGTAGCGGCAGGGCGGCATGCGCAGCACATGGCCGCCTGCCTCTTCCTCGATGGCGAATTCGGGGCTGCGCAGGTCGTAGCGGAAATCCATCTCGAACTCGAAGATCATCGCCATCTTCTTGTTCGACAGCATCCAGCTCAGGTAGTTCTTGCCGAATTCGCCCCAGGTATGGTCCACTTCCGTGACGATTTCCTTCGTCAGCGCCTTGAACACGGACAGTTCGCCGATCGCGCGCAGTTGCGTCAGGCTCGCATGCGCATGCGTTTCCCGCGCGCCGCCGCTTTTCCCGCCGCGTCGCGTCCAAAGTACGGCCAGCGCCAGCGCCAGCGCGAATCCTATCGCCAAGGCAAACAGCACGTCCATAAGCGCCTCCCAGTTCCAGACGGAACCATACGGAAGTTCAGGTCGCATGCACAAGCGCAAACAGAGCCGTTTTTCGCGCCTCGGGGGGGGCTCTGCGGTTGGCCAAAAAAACAACTGACGGCGCCGTACGTCCAGGGCAATGAATTGGACGGGTTCCTGCCGAATTATCTCAGCAGATCGAAAAACGGGAGTTTGGCAGCGCCCTTGTCGAACGTAATCCCGTTGTCGCACCCTGTGGAACGAGCCGATTGCGCAATGAGAATGTCGGCAAGGTCTGCTCGGAATATCGCTCCATTGGCAAGCCATTGCTCGACGACACTGTCGGCTTCGAAGTGGAACACGGGCATCTGCCGCATATCCCGAAAGGCGGACAGTATCTCGTCTCTCGACTTGTCGTACGCGCTTTCGAGAACCCAAATCGTTTCCAGAACCACGAGCAACGGGATGAGCAGCCGCTCTCGGTCTCTTTCGGCCTGTTTGAGGCGCCGACGAACCGTTTCGGCTTGCTTCTCGTCGTCACGAACGAGAAAGCGCACGATGATATTCGTATCCACGGCGATCATCGCTTCTGTCTCCTGCATTGCTTCGCAACCGCTGCCTTCATCTCCGCGACGGTTCTGCGAGGCTGATGTGCGCTGTGGAGCCGCCCGAACACCTCGTCTACGGTTTTCGTGACCGGTTTGAGCAGCGCCTCGGATTCGCCTTGCATGACAAACGCCACCCGGTCTCCGGCGCGCAGATTCAGCGTGTCGCGTATCGCCTTGGGAATCGTGAGCTGCCCTTTGCTTGTCAATGTCGCCGTCGCCATACCCAACCTCCTTGCCAGATATCGTTTCCTTACCCTGTAGCAAGGAGCATCCTGTTTGTCAAGAGGGATTGAGCGAGCGCCCTTCGACCGACCTGCGGGCCGGATCGCCTTGCCCGCGCCTCGCTCAAGCCCGTCGGCGGGCGGGCGGCTGATGCACGCAGGCGCCGTGCAGGGCGTGGGCGGCTTCCATCCAGGCTTCCGAGAAGGTCGGGTGGCAATGCACGGTGCGGCCCAGTTCCTCGGCGGTCCATTCGCCGCGTATGGCGAGCGCGGCTTCGGCGATCAGCTCGGTGGCGTGGGCGCCGACGGCATGCGCGCCCAGCAACTGGCCGGTTTCGGCGCAGGCCACCCATTTGACGAATCCGTCGGTTTCGCCGGCGGCCATGGCCTTGCCCAGGGCAACGAAGGGAAACTTGCCGGTTTCGACAGCGCGTCCTTGGGCGCGGGCCGCGTCTTCGGTGAGGCCGACAGTTCCGATTTCCGGCGCGGTGAAGATGCAGGCGGGAACGAGGGTCTCGAGCGGATCGCGGCGGCCGCGCGCGATGTTCTCGGCCACCGTGACGCCATGCGAGGTGGCGGCATGGGCGAGCTGCACGCTGCCGGCTACGACATCGCCGACGGCCCAGACAGCGGGAACGGCGGTACGACCGGTTTCGTCAACAACGAGGCCGCCGCGCTCGGCTTCGGTCAGGCCGGCTTTGTCGAGAGCGAGTCCATCGGTATGCGGACGGCGGCCAACGGCGCAAAGCAGCAGGTCGGCTTCGAGCGCGACGTCGCCGGCGCTGGCGGTGACGCGGTCGTTTCCGGCCTGCGCGTTTTCGAGCGGTCGGCCGGTCAGGATGCGAATGCCCAGTTCCTTCTCCATGTGCTTGCGGGCGACGCGGCGCACGTCCTTGTCCAGCATGAGCAGGATATCGTCGAGCAGCTCGACGATCGTGACGCGGGCGCCGAGCCGGGCGGCCATGCAGGCGAATTCGCAGCCGATCACGCCGCCGCCCATGACAAGCAGCGAAGCGGGTAAGCGGTCGCGTTCGAGAAATTCGCGGCTGGTCGCCACGCGCGGATGGCGCGGCAGAAAGCCGGGCACGACCGGGCTCGCGCCGGTGGCCAGGAGTATATGTTTCGCTTCCAAATCGGTCGCGCCGTCGGCGCCGGACACGCGTACGCGGTTGCGGGCCAGGAACGATGCGCGGCCGCGGAACACGTTCGCCTTGTGCGCCGCGAGCAACTGGGCGATGCCGCCGCGCAGCCGTTCGACCACTTCGTCCTTGCGGCGCGCCATGGCGGCATAGTCGAAGCCCGGTTCGCCTGCCGCGAGTCCGTACGAAGCGGCGCGCCGCATGCGCGCGTAGAGGTCGGACGAGGCAATCAGCGTTTTGGTGGGAATGCAGCCCCAGTTCAGACAGGCGCCGCCCAACTGCTCCTGCTCGATCAACGCCGCCGACAAGCCCAGCTGCGCCGCGCGAATCGCCGCCGGATAGCCGCCCGGTCCCCCGCCGATTACAATCAGATCGAACTTTTCCATAGGTCCACATCCTCGATGTTGCGTTTAACCGTGTTCAGGAAATCGGCCGCCAGCTTGCCGTCCACAATGCGATGGTCCACCGACAGCGTCAGCGTCATGCGCGAACGGATTTCCGGCCGCCCGTTGCGCGGCACGATCTCTTCGCGCGCGCTGGCCACCGCCAGGATGGCGCTTTCGCCCGGGTTGACAATGGCCTGGAAATTGTCCACGTCCATCATGCCCATGTTCGAGACGGTAAACGAGCTGCCCGTCATCTCGTCAGGCAACAGCGTTCCTTCCCGCGCCTTGCCGACCAGCCGGCGGGCTTCGTCGCGCAGCTCTGCCAGAGTCAGGGTTTCGGCGTTGCGGACGACGGGAACGACCAGCCCTTCGTCGAGCCCGACGGCCACGCCGAGCTGCACGCCGCCCCGCCACCAGATCCGTTCCCCGTCCGTGGCGCTGTTGACGTCCGGCCAGGCTTGCAGGGCCAGGACGACGGATTGCAATATGAAGTCGGTCACCGTGTAGGTCAAGCCCTGTTCCTTGAGGGTTTGGCGCCAGGCCAGCAGGTCGGTGACGTCGGCGGCGACGGAAACATAGAAGTGGGGGATGGTCGCGAAGCTTTCGGCCAGGCGCCGGGCGATCACGCGCCGGCGACGCGACAGCGCGCGCGGTTTCATGGCCACGGCCCGCTTGACCGCCTCGATGCCGATGCGGCCGTCGGCGGACGGCGCGACGGTCAGCACGTCCACATGTTCCTGCCGGGCCATGCGCTTGGCGGCGGGAGTGATTTTGAGGCGCGCATATCCATGCCGTTCGCAATGCTGTTCGACATCCCGCTGCAGGATGCGGCCCTGCGGGCCCGTGCCGGCTATGCCGTCGAGCCCGACTGCCCGCGCGCGGGCCAGCGCCCGGGCGCGCGGCGACG
>SLKS01000179.1 GCA_007134465.1 Kiritimatiellia bacterium
TTGAACAATACACCTTGGTACGCCCGGAATGCAATGTTTTTCGAGACGATCATACCGCCGGAAACGATATGCGCCCCCAACTGACCTCGGCCGGGGATTGAGGCTGTTTTCCGAAAAATGATTTGGCACATTTTTCGTGGCATGGGCGTCCCGCCCATGATTAATGCCGAGAAAACACGGGCAAGACCTGCCCGCCGGAGGCCCGGCGGGTGCCCGTGCCACGTTCCGTAAACAATGCCAAATCATTTTCCGGCGAGATCAGGGAGTCTGAATTCAGGCGCGAAGCGCCATTCGAACTATTCGCCCTGCGCCGGAGTTTCCGGTACCGGAACCAGCTCGCGGATCGTGCAGCGTATCAGGAAGATTTCGCCAGGGCCCATATACGCCATAAAGCCCACTCTACCCGCTTGGAAACGGCCCAAGGCTTCCGATTGCAATGCTTCGTTTGACTTGATTCGTATTTTCCATGGGAGACGAGTGTCGCCGTCCCGGGGAGTCACTTCGACACCAAGCGTTGTGCGGGTTCCCGGTTTGCTGTCTCGCAGATGATAGAAAAGGGTAAGGGAGTCCTGTGCGCCAAACAGAACGTTTCGCGCGCCTGATTCGCGCTTTGCATCGTGAAACAATTCCCATTCGACTGCGTACGCAGGTGAAAGGATTTTCTGTTTCAGCAGCAGGAACGGCTTTGTATTGCCCGTAGCATTGCGCTGAAGCACGATTCCCCTATGCGTATCGGAACCGCGTCGAATTTGGCGCGGCTCGATACGATGACCGTCTTCGGGTTTTAGCGAGGAGTAATCCTGCATTTGACCGTCTATAACGGCGAATTGGCCCGCTTCCCAGTGTGCCAATCCGTTCTCGAAGCGGTCTTCGAAGATGACGCGGCCGTCAATCCATTCGGTATCGGCCGGATAGGCTTTCAGCAGGAAATCGTCCGGGCTCGCGCCCGCCACGGCGAATTGGCCCGCCGCCACCTCGATCGCCGCCTCGTCGGCCAGTCGCGTGAACCGTACCCGCCCATCATCGACATGAAGAATGGTTAATGGTTGATGGTTGATGGTTGCGGGAATGGTTGATGGTTGATGGTTGATGGAAGGATCTGGGTGTTCCGAGCCTGCGGCGGGCAAGCGGGCGTCGAGCGTCGAGCGTCCCGGCTTCGCCCAGGCGCTTCGCCGAGGCAAGCGGGCGTCCTGTTTCGCGTTCCCCGTTTCTCCGCGCACATTCAGCCGAAACCGAGTGCCGAGCACCGTGGCCCGCGCATGCGGCGTTTCCGTTTCGAAGGGCGAAGCGGTCGGTTGCGAGGCGACGGTAGCGGTCAGAGCGCCTTGGCGGAGAACCATTCGTTTCTGGAGAGACACGGACGGAACTCCGGCTGGCATGGAGAGAACGGACGATTCGGCGAGAGTCAGATGTGCTGTCTTGTCGAGCCAGGCCAGGGTGGCGGCGCTGTCGGCGCCGGTCTCGATGCGCATGCCGGGAAGGATTTCGTCGCCCTGCCGCAGCGGGCGAGGCTCGGTGGCGACAGCGTCCGCGAAGCCGAACACTGAGCCCTGCGCGCTTTCCACGCGGGCGATGGCGGCGCCGGGGAGCGGTTCGAGCCGAGCTCGGTTCAGCCACAGGCCGATGCCGAGCGCGGCCAGCAGGCTGGCGGCCAGGGCCAGCGGCGTCCAGACGGCCCAACGTCGCCGCTGTCGGGCCACGCGCTGCCGGTCGGCCTCCCGAGCCAGAGCTTCGACCTGCGAGGCGGCGCCGATCATCGCCGAGGTTTCCGCCAGCGTACCGATGAACCGCGCGGTCCAGACGGGGTCGTCCGCCAGCCGAGCCTTCAACGCCGCCCGTTCTTCGGGCGTCAAGGAGCCCTCGACATATTTGTCGGCTATAAGTTCCTCGCGCATGGCTTATCCCGTCTCCAAGATTCCGGGCATGGCGCGCGCGCAGCAACGGCGCAGCGCCTGTCGGATGCGAAACAGCTCCACGCGCAGACCGTTCACGCTGCGCCGTTCGCGTTGGGCAAGGTCGTTGGCGCTCAGCCCGTCGCGATAGAAGCTCAACAGCAACATGCGCGCGACCTTGCCCAGCTTGCCCACGCACGTTTCCAGCGCCGTTTTCATCGCGGCCAGCCGTTCGGAGAACTCGTCGGTCAGCCGTTCCTGAAAGCGGCGGTCAATCAGGCCGAAAAGCTCCTCGTCCCCGACCAACTGTTCGCGGCCGCCTGCCCGCAAGGCGTCCAGGGCCTTGAACCGCACAATGCCTCTGGCCCAAGCCAGAATCTCGCCGTCCGGCCGGAATTCCTCCCATTTCTTCGCCATAATCAGCAACGATTCCTGAAAAACGTCTTCGGCCGACGCCCAATTGCGCAACAGCGCGAAGGCATAGGCCACCAGCGCCTCGCGATGACGCATGGCTTCCTGAAGAATCGTTTCCTGAGTGATCGTGTTCATGGGTCGGTACCGTTTCTACAGGCTATCCGCGGAAACAGGAAAAACATTAGCGCCGTTTTAGAAAAAAAAACACGAAGCAAGCATTCAAGGCGGGCTGACGCCCGCAATCCAAAGAAATTGAACAGAAGGCAACGAAGGGAACAAAGAAGATCGGAGACACTTCGTATCCTTCGTTATCTTGAGCGAAGCGGGTGTTCAAACAATCCAGACACAAAAGATACACGAAAAACGTGTGTCTTTGCCGAAAAGCTATTGGGAAGCCGATGAATGCTCGGCCTGCGCCGCCAGCTTGCGGCTGTAGTCGTTGGTGCGTTCGCAGTATTCGGCCAGGCGCCGGTAGTCGCAGGAGACGATGTCGGCCAGCGTGACGCGCTTGAATGCTTCTGCGCCTTCGGGTCCCTGCAATCCGCAGGCGCGCAGCATGAGGAAATGCTCGTCGGACAGGTCGGTCTGCACGCCCAGCTTCTCGATGGCCGCCCGCATCTTGCCGCACAGGCGCAAGAGTTCCGCGAAGTCGCGGCCGCGATGACGGATGCCCAGCTTCGGCCACAGTTCCGGCGGCTTGTAGAGCACGTATTCGTATTCCATCATTTTCGGGATAACGCCCTCGTCCAGCTCGAAGC
Source organism: Kiritimatiellia bacterium (assembly GCA_007134465.1). Classification (GTDB taxonomy): domain Bacteria; phylum Verrucomicrobiota; class Kiritimatiellia; order UBA8416; family SLMC01; genus SLMC01. The sequence continues at coordinate 3,065 of SLKS01000179.1, forward strand.
CGAATTCGTCCCGGCGCCGATACCATTCGCTGTTCTTGAACGGGCCCGGCGGGCTGACCATCACGGAATCGGGCCGCGCCGCGTCCACCAGCTCGATGTTCGCGGCGAGAACATCCTCGTCGGTTACCCCTTCGATCAGCGGGGTGGGATAGATCATGGCCAGGCCAATGTCCACTTTCTGGCCAGTACGCTTTTCCGACTCGCGCAGGGCGCGCATGGTCCAGATCAGGTCTTCGCGAACAAGCCCCTTGTTCATGACCTGATCGTTGATGGCGTCATGGCCGGTTTCGCCACCCATAAAGATGGCGCGCAGACCGGCGCGGATAAGCAACGCGTAACGGCCGACAAGATCCTCGAACACTTCGGGATTTTTGGCGTCGGGCCGGGCGCGACTGCCCATGGCGAATTCGATGCGCAAACCGGCGTCGAGTATGCCTTGCGCAATGGCCGACCCGAAATCGGGCGGGGTATCGGACCCGGCGAAGCGGAACAGGCCGATGCCCTGGCGGCACAGGGTACGAATTTCCTGGACAATACGCTCGACATCGCGTTTCCGGTATTCCGGCTCCAGATGCTGATGCACGCAAAACCGGCATTTGCCCCAAGCGCAACCGGAACTTTCGAGCAGCACATGCAGGAGCGCCTTGCCCCGCGTGTCGCCGTAATCGGGCATGCTGCGCGCATTGATGTCGCAAAAACCCTTGGCCGTCTTGCGAATGCGGCCGCCCTCGCGCCAGAGCAGATTGGCAACGGCGCCGTTGCCTGCCTTGGCGGCGATGCGGTCCAGTATCCCCTGCCGACCGGCGGCCGGATCCGTATCGTCCACCGCCTCCAGAATGCGGGTGAGCGGTGTTTCTCCTTCGGAGATCACGGCCAGATCGAAGGGACTGTTCTCGAGCAGGTCTTCCTCGTACAACGTAGCATGATAGCCGCCCGCCACCAGAACGGTTTCCGGCGACAGCCGCCGAATCTCGCCGGCCAGAAACTTGGCCCAGGTGAACGCTTCGCCGTACCAGACCTTCACGCCGAAAATCCGAAGGCGGTTGGCGGCTGCGTCGCGGGCCAGCGCGCGCAGGGCCGACGCCATGCGCCGTTTTTGCGTGCGAGCGAGAAGCTGTTGCAGGCCAAAGGCCAGCGCCGCGCCGGCCTTGAACAGGAATCCGCGCCGACGGGCGGCCATGAGGCGTACGGTCAAAGCCCGGATCGGCCGCGCCAGAATGGCGGGCGCGAGCTGCTGATAAAAATCGTTGCGCGCCCAATCGAGCACGCGCACGGTATGCCCGTTCTTTTCGACGCCCGCCTTCAGCACGGCGAGCCCGTTTTCGATGAAGGTATCGCTCGCGCTGCGGCGTCGCGAAGCCATGGCGTTCCAAATCCAGATTTCCGCCATCTATCCTCCGTTTCTTTCCGCGCGAACACGAACGTTCCCTGTTGCCGTTTCCGGCAGGGCCTTTGCCCGTTTTCCATTCCGGCATTACTCTAATGGCGTTCAGAAAGAAATGTAAAGCGAAAAGGGCAGGCTCCTGCATTTCGCGTAATAGCGGGCGCGACATAAAGGGAAAGGCGCCCTTTGCGTGACGGCAAAATATCTTTTCGCTTGATTCGCACGCAAAAACCTCGTGGCCTGCGCGTTACAGAGCACAGGGAACGGGGCCGGGGCACAGGTCACGGATTGCTGTTCCCCCCAATGGCATAGCGATTGCTATCTGCGCGCTTATCGAGAAAGAACAAAAGGATTATGGAAGGCAAAGACGGCAGAACTGAACGGGCGACGCCGCGCAAGCGCAGCAAGGAACGCGAGGAGGGCAAGGTTTGCCTTTCTCCCGAGATCACCTCCATGCTGGCGCTGCTGCTGGGCGTTATCGCTTTGCGCTTGTCGGCGCCCATGATGTTTAGGCGCTGGGCAATCTTGTTCATGGAATTGACCCGGTTCGAGCGTCTGGGAGAATGGACGGCGCGCGATGCGGGCGAGGCGTTTGGCGAGGGCGCCGTATTTGTCTGGTCTCTGATGAGCCCGCTGCTGCTGGTCCTGATGGGTGCAGCCATCGTTTCGAACATGGCCCAGACCAAGCCGTTCTTCAGCATGAAAACGCTCAAATGGAAATGGTCGTCGCTTAATCCGGTCAAGGGCGTGACCAAGCTGTTTTCCATGGAGTCGCTTGTCAAGCTGGGCATCACGTTGCTCAAGCTTATGGTTTTGTCCGCAGTTGTGTTTCTCTATACCCGTCGGCAATGGCCCGTTGTGACCAGTCTGCACCGGTATTCCGTGCCGGATTCGGCTGTCTGGATGTTTTCCTTCGTGTTCCGCATCGCCATTCTGGTCGCCTGCCTGCATGTCGTCATCGCCGCGATCGACTGGGCGCACAAGAAGTACCAGCATGAAAAGGGCATGATGATGACCAAGGACGAGGTCAAGGACGAGCGCAAGCAGGAGGAAACCAGTCCGATGGTCAAGCGCGCGCAGATGAAGAAGATGCGCGAGCTGACGCTTTCGCGCATGATCGCAGCCGTGCCGCAGGCCAGCGTTGTGATCGCGAACCCGACCCACGTCGCCATTGCGCTTCAGTACGAGCCCGACAAGATGAGCGCGCCGAAAGTCACGGCCAAAGGGCTTGATTTCCTGGCCCAGCGCATCAAGAAGATTGCCGCAGAGCACAACGTGCCCATTGTGGAAAGACCGGAAACGGCGCGCGCGCTGTACAAGCACGTCGAGGTGGGCCAGGAAATCCCGGCGAAATTCTACGAAGCCGTCGCCGCCATTCTCGCTTTCCTGCACAAGCTCGGCAAGGGCATCGCGGTGTGACAGGACGGCGGCGGAGCGACTATAAGGACCGGAAAGCAATATGCCCGTCCTCGCCGGCGGATTCGGGCGTTTTCACGGCGCTGTCGGCACGATTCCATCCGAGCTTCAGCGCTGCTTTTTGATGGGTTCAAGGCTCCTGCAACCGCAGAATACGCATGGCGTAATCGAGCCGATCTTGCAGCGCCTGTTTTGTCGCATCGTCGCCGGCGGAGGCAAGCGCCTTTTTGAGGGTGTCCACCGCTTCGGCGATTCGGCCGTAATCCATCTGGGTTTGGGCCAGGAGCGCGGCCATGTCTTCGTGTTCGGGGCCGGCCAAGGTGGCGGCCCGCCGTGCGGCGGACAGAATGGCGGCGGGTTCGCGCACGGCGTAGTCCTGCTGGCGCCACAGCATGACGAGTCGGCCCAGCCCTTCCGAACAATCCTTGCTGCCCGCCGCCCAGCGTTCGAAGACCGGTTTCAGCCTTTCGGGTTCGTTCCGGCTGAACCGGTTCAGCGCCGTGACCAGCGCAGCATGATACTGGAAATTGTCGGGCTCCAGCGCAATCAGCGTTTCCAGTGTCGCTAGGACCAGTTCCCGGTCGCCAATCTGCAAAGCGGCTTGCAATTCCTTTTCCGCTTGCGCCGCCTTTTCCGCCAGACCGGCATCGTGGACGCCGGACAGGACGCGGTTCAAAACGCGCTCCAGCCCGATCATAGGATGGCCTTTCCATGCCACGCGCCCGTCGGCGCCGATCAGGAACGCGGTTGGAGTGCCATCCGATTCGTCCAGCCAGGCCTTCGAAGCCGATCCATCCTTGTCCAGCCCCATCAGGAAATCCGGCTTGTGCTCGTCCAAAAACGATTGCGCCTCCGCGTCCGGTTCGGTTGTCACGGCAAGCACCGATACGGAGCGGTCGCGGTAACGCCGCGCCAAACGGTTCATGGTTGGTACGCTCATGCGGCTGGCCGGACATTCGATTGCCCAAAAGACCGCCACCGCGACGTGTCCGGCGCCGGGCTGAACCAGCTTGGCGCTCTTGTCGGCCGCGCGCAGTTCCAGCTCCCACGGCGGGGCCTTGTCGCCCACCGCCACGCTGGCTTCAAGACCGGAAACCATGATGCCGAACAGCGCCAGCACGCAGAAAAGGAATCTGTTCAGGCTGTTTCCAGCGCTTGAGCTTCGGAACCGTATGGCGTTCGGCCGGAAAGAATGTGTCATGGCAGCTCCCCTGTGGTCGAATAGGCGTATCTGTTGCCAGGTTTCGGCTAACAACAGGAGAGTATAGGGAACAGCGGCTCCGGTCTGCAACCGTAAAACGATCCGCTAAACGCGGACAGTTCTCGTTGGGGAACAGTGCCGCAGTCGTATTGTCCGGCAGGCAATGCCGATTGCCGAGGTCGGAGGGGAAACGCCCGCTTTTTTTTCATCTCGCTCGAAACGGTGGACCTCGCTTCGCGGGCCCGATCAACCGTACGCGACTACGACAACGAAAACGGCTGGCCCGTATTCTCGAGCACACTGCGCCAGAGCGATCCGGTCGGATTGATCGTCTTGCGTTCCGACACCGCCTTGACCATGGGCACATGAACGAAATGGTCGTTCCAATAGGCCACCACCATGCCCGTTTTACCGGCCATTGCCGCATGCGCGGCATTCTCGGCCAGCTGGAAGCAAAACACGGAATCGTCCGCATTCGCCGGCGAACTGCGGATGGTATAGGACGGATCAATGTACTTGACCCCGACCGCCATGTTCTGCGCCGAGAAATGTCGGATGATCTCCTGCGCAAGAAACGTCCCGATATCGCCCAGTTTCCGGTTGCCCGACGCATCCTTTCCTTGCACCGGAACAAGATCCTGACCCGCGCCTTCCGCCGCCACAACCACGGCATGCGCTTTCTCCTCCAGCCGTTTCTTCAGGTAGGCCATCACCTTGTCGAGCGCGAAGGGCGCTTCCGGAATCAGGGCCAGATTCACGTCGCTCGAAGCCAGCGACGCGTAGGCCGCAACGAAACCCGATTCCCGCCCCATCAGCTTGACCAGTCCGATCCCGTTCCGCGCGCCCTTGGCCTCCATATGCGCGCCGGCGATCGGCGCCTGGCTCATGGCCACAGCCGTCTCGAATCCGAACGTGCGCCGCGTGAACGCGATATCGTTGTCGATCGTTTTGGGCAGCCCCACAACCGCAACCGGCGCTTCGCGCCGCCGCAGCTCTTCCGCCAGCGCCGACGCGCCGCGCTGGGTACCGTCCCCGCCGATCGCGAACAGCATCGAAACCCCGCTCTCCATCAGCCAATCGGCCATGCGTCCCGTGTCCTGATGTCCGCGCGACGAACCGAGAATCGTGCCGCCATGCTGATGAACATCCTCGACCAGTTCCGGGGTCAGCGCCAGCGGGCGATGCCCGAACTCGGGGATCAGCCCCTCGTAGCCATAGCGCAGCCCGAGTATATCGCGAACCCCGTAGCGATGCCACAACACCATCGTCAACCCGCGAATCACATCGTTCAAGCCCGGACACAGCCCGCCGCACGTCACCATGGCCGCCCGCACGCGCGCCGGATCGAAAAACAAATGCCGACGCGGACCGGCCAGCTCCAGCGACGGCGCAGCGGGATCGGTTTTTCCTCCGGCCGTCACGACGGCATCGAGCAGTACGCCCCGGCCCTCTTCCACGAAATACGGCTGATCGCCCGGCGCCGCCACCGTCGCCGCCCCCAATGTCGCCACCGCGAATTCGTCGCTCATAGCATCCCCTTCCCCGTCGGAATGAACTGTATCATGTCGGCGATGGTAGCAACCCTGATATCGATATCAAGGACAACTTCCTGTTTTATGCGCCACGCCGGCCATCTCGGGAAGAGGCGAGACTCGAACGGACAGGACACGCAGTTCCCGCTTGACTCTTGCGGAGCCTCTTTGTAGTGTGCATCGTTCAATCGTTGTATGTGTTTCTTTCAATAACGTTACAACCCGTTTGCCAGGCTCCGATGTCAACAGGGGAGGCAAGGAAAGGAAATTCTTATGCGCCGTTCTTTTTGTGTCGCCGGGCTTGCCTGTCTGTTTGTCGCGCCTGTCGTCGCGCCCGTGACGCTTGCCGCGCCGCCTACAGAATATGGCGTGTATGAAATGCATATTCAGCCTTCGTTCGACATACAGGACGATCAGCAAATCTATATGACACCTATGCGAGTCGGTCTTGGCTATTATTTGTCGCCCTACGCGCAGGCAGGCGGCTACCTTTCTCTGACCAAGGCGGAGGCGTACAGCTATTGGGGGAAAAGCGATGTATGGGGGCTGGGTGTTTTTGGTGAAACCGTCGTAATGTGGGATTATCCCGTCTTCCCTTATCTCGGACTTTCCTTGGGTTTTCTGGATGGCGATGGCGACAATAAAACGGCCTTTGTATCGACATTGTCTCCGGGAGTTAAGGGGTTTCTCATGGAAACACTCGCTCTTTCCCTGCAATTGGACTGGCATTTTTCCAATCGTCCCATCTACGATTTCAAGCGAAACTTCGAAATCCACGATTCGATCGAAGGCTCCGGGAAACGATCCAGTATCACGCTCAGCTTGGCGTTGCGTATCCTCTTCTACTAGCTTAGCGAACGAAGCATAGGAAGAGACAAGGTGTTCTTTGCGAGACCAATCCCGACAACTCGTCACCGAGACGCCTGACGACGCCATGGAGACATGGGCGTGGCGCTTTTTTTTGAGCGGTTTCTGCTGCCTGCCATTTTCCATCACCCTGGGGCAAACGCTGCTGATCCCCGCCTTGGTCCTGCAAACGGTGTCGTTGGCACGGAACCGTCGCCTCTGGCGCTGGCCAACGACGGCATGGGGCGGATTACTGTATTTGCTGGTGACGTTGCTCGCTGCCGGGCTGCAGCCGGAACTTGCGCGGGGTTGGGATCGTCTGTCGGGGCTTCGTTGGCTTATTCTTCTGCCTGTCGCCGCAACATTCGTTACGGACCATCGGCGGCGAACAGCCTTTCTGGCCGCCCTCGCGACAGGCAGCGTCCTCTTGGCGCTCCTGACTCTGATCGCAAACCCATGGCAGGCATGGAATGCGCTACGGGCTGAACACGCCACCGTATCCACCTTTTCCGAGGCGCTGATTCACGAGGGCGGCATTATACAGGCTCAATTGCTGATGCTGGGCATGCTGGCGACACTGGGCTTGCTGGCATTGCCGGTGGCCGAGAAGAAACGTTGGCTTTTGCCAACGGCTCTGGCGGTTCAGGCATTCGCCTTTATCTTGCATTTCAAGCGCGGTTCCTGGATTTGCTTCGTGCCTTTGCTCGTTGTATGGATTGTCTTCCGTACGCGCGGAAAACGCTTGTGGATTCTGCTGCCTGCACTGGCGCTGGGCTTGGCCACTATGGCGGTCGTGCCGCCCGTGCGACATCGTATTTCCCATATCCGCCAGGAACTGGATGCACGGCATGGCGGTCGCTGGACGATGTGGACACAGGTGTTGCCCGGACTGGTGCGGGATTATCCGTGGGGACTGGGCTACCGTCAGCTTACGAACGAGAGAATGCGGGAGTATGCGCCTCATGTCGAACCCGACCGCAACCATTTGCACTCGAACATTGCGCAAACGCTTTCCGATTCCGGTTGGCCGGGACTAGGCGCCTATCTGCTTTGGATGGGCGGCTCGCTGGCGCTGGCGCTGCGACGCGCATGGCTCGCGCGCCGCTCATCCGAACAGGAATCCGTTCTCGCCGCAACCTTTCTGTTGATGTTCGTGGCCCTGCTTGCGAACGGACTGGTTGAATTCAATTTCGGCACGTCCGTTTTGAAAATGACCTTGCTCGTCATTCTTGTCTGCCTGGAAACGCCGGCTTTCTCCGGAATCCCGCCCGATCATGGCTCGCCGTTTCGGAGAAACACGCCTTTTTCGGTATTTCGGATTTAGGGTTTCCTTCGGGTTTCCGTCTCCGCGCTTCGCGCTACGCGCTACGCGCTACGCCGTGACATGTGGGTATTTCGCTTGGCCACCGTCTTGTCCCGCCGTAGCTGTTCTTGCGGAGGAGGAAGCCCGCAGGGCGAAGGCGGTTCATTCGTCATTTATGGCGCGTTCCCCAGGCTTGTTGCTTGTCCTAAAACGTCGTTAACTAAGCGCCTTTCCGAGCTGTCCGTTCGAGCAGCCGAGGCGTTATGGGCATGTCCCTTTGGATTACGCTTTTCAAAAAACGCCGTCGCGACATGCCCCACTTTTTCTTAAAGTACAGCTTCGGATTCATCCATTCCGCATGATCAAACCTAGCCGTGGTCGTTCGGGAAAAATGATAGCATAAACTCGTGCCGACGCCTATGAAATGCCGACAGCCATATCTGTACATCTTCATGGCCAGATCGGGGTCGCTTCCATTGCCCGGGAAATAGGCTTCGTCCAAGCCGCCTATGGCGTTCCAATCGCGTTGCGAAAGCAAGGTGGGCGTCCATGTGCTTGCTACGTTGTACGAACGCTTGAGCGTGGCGTATTCGCATAGCAGTCTCTGCTCGTCAAACTCTTTCGGGGTTCGGCCGTAGTCGTGTCCGCCAATGTAGCACAAGGCGGACTTTCCGGCTTCCACGGCTGTGCCCGACAGCCACAGTTTCACCGCCAGTCCCAAATGAACCGCCAACGCGCTGTCCCATCCCGGCAGGGGATACATATCGTCGTTCATATAGCAAATGTAGTTCTCTGTAGCCATGTCGGCCGCCCGATTCACTGCCGGGCATACGCCAAGGTTTTCCGCCGCGCCAGACCAACGAACCTTTTTTCCATGGGCCCATTCTTGGCATTTGTCATCGATTTCGTTGAAGAAAACTATGATTTCGTGTTCGGCGGAGCTGTGGGCAATGAGTCCGCGATAGCATAGGTCGAGATAGTCCAGATTCTTCCACGTTGGAATGACGACGGAGAATTTCACCATAATACGCTCTCTTCCGTTTCTGTTTCGGGACTCTATTGCGCCGTCCAGCCGCCGTCCGCAACGACGGCCGAACCGGTCATGAAGCTGGCGGCATCGGAGCAGAGGCACAGGAGCAGGCCGCGAAGCTCGTCGGGTTCGCCCCAGCGGCCCATGGGAATTCTGTCGAGCATGGCCCGGCGCTTGTCCTCGTTTTGCGTCAGCGTCACATTCATCGGGGTCTTGAACGGGCCGGGACATAGCGCGTTGACGCAGACTCCGTCGCGCGCCGATTCGAGCGCCAGCGTTCGGGTCAGGCCCAGCAGCGCGGCTTTCGACGAGGCGTAGGCGGCTCGCGCGGGCAGGGAAATGAACGACATGATGGAGCCCATGAAGACGATGCGGCCCCAGCCGCGCCGGCGCATGCCGGGCAACGCGGCTTTCGCGCACAGAAACGCGCCCTTGAGATTGACGTTCACGACCGCATCCCAGTCAACTTCCGACAACTGCTCGGTTTCCGCCCGGATATTGATGCCGGCGTTGGCCACAAGAATGTCTATCGGGCCCAATTCGGCTTCTATCTCGGCCGCCATGCGGCGGACGTCGGCGGACGAAGCGACATCGCCGTGCGAACCGAGGCAGTTCATGCCGGAGCGGACCTGAATTTCGCGCGCCGCCGCCTGCGCTTCGGCCTCGTCTCGACTGCACAGCGCCACGCGCGCGCCCGCATCCGCCAAGGTTTCGGCAAAGGTTCGGCCCAGACCTTTCGAACCGCCGGTCACCCAGGCTACTCGTCCCTCCAAATTGAACGGCGTTGTACTCATGTCGGTTGTTCCTTCTTTTCCGGGCGGACTTCGCCCGCAACTTCATTCTTGTTCCATCGCAAACCATGCTGAAGGCAAGGCTCTACGACGCCAGCGCCCGCGACGGGTCGGCCAGTTTCCCGTTGCGGAACGCCACGCCTTCCTTCGCCAGCAGCCGCCGTTTCTTGGCCAGGGCCGGGCCCTTGCGTTGTCCGGAAAATCCGCCAAGAGTCAGATCGGAAGCGATCACCCTGTGACAAGGCGTTTCCGGCGCGTACGGGTTGCGGCGCAACGCCTGGCCGACCGCACGGCTGCTCGCGCAGCCGATGCGAGCGGCCACGGTCTTGTAGGTGACTACGCGTCCGCGCGGGATTTGGCGCACGGCGGCATAGACGCGTTCCTGAAAGGCGGTGGGCATACGGTTGAACACCCGTTTAATGCCTTATCCTGCCGCCTCTGCCATAAAACAAAAAATTGGAGGCGGCATTGTTTGCGAGTGTGAGAGGGGGGGGGAACACTCACAGACTCCCAAACCCACATACCCGCACACTTCGGTTGCGGGCGCAGCCCGCCCTACGATTCAAGGAACATCGGGGCGTTTCGCGCCTACGTAAGGGGCGGGAACCCAGCGTGCGCCCTCGCGATGATACCAACGGTAGAAAACGCTTTCCTTTCCGTCCTTGTCACGGGAGCTCAATTGCACGACGGCGGTTCCGCTCTCCTCTTCGTACTGAATCTCGACAATGTCAACGCCGCCTTCACGGAGAATGGCCTGCCGCAATTCGGCTTCCGGCTGCGTTGGCTCGGGGCGAAGAGCCGGTGCGGCGCAGGAGGCGGCCGCCATGACCATTGCCAGCAAAATGCCATGTCTCAAACCCATGAAACACCCTCGGCCATGCCCAGACACATAAACTGTTGCACAGCGTTGCCGCCCATCGAAAACGTTTCCTGCCGCTCCATTTTCTTATTTCACATTCGCTCTTCTCCTGTCAAGCCGCAAATGCCATTCTTACGGATAATAGGGAAATTGATAACAGGGGTTCGCCGTCTTGCGCAACTGCCGTTGCCGACAGAAGATAGAAACCCCGTTCTGTAATGCCTATACTGTTTCCCAACGGCTTGCCGCCCGAAAACACCGGCCTCCATTATGCCGTAAGCGCTTTGTATACAATACATTGCATCATATATTATTCTCCGCATCTCGCACGGGACAATGGCGAGCAGGATTCGGAGGTTATGCTGTTAGCGCGCAAGAGCTTGGGGATATACCGTTGTTGACAGGAAAGTTGTCGACAGTTGTCAACAACTTGTTCACAGAGGCTTGTTTAACGTTGGGCATGCCCGCATGGATTGAGAACGAGCTTGAATAATTGCGCAGGAATGGTTGTATAGCAGGCATCTGACGGAAGAGCGATTCATGATGGCCATATGGACTAGCGTATTCATGGGGTGGAGCCTGGGCGCCAACGATTCGGCGAACACGTTCGGCACGGCGGTGAGCAGCCGCATGGTCTCGTTCCGGCTGGCCACGTTTCTTGTGACGGTTTTCGCCGTGGCCGGTGCCTGGTTTCAGGGCGCGGCAGGTATGGAGACCCTTCGGGGGCTGACGACACATACGGCGCGTACGGCATGGATGGTTACGCTGGCGGCCGCATTGGTTATGACCCTGATGACGTGGCTCAGGCTTCCAGCCAGCGCATCGCAAGCGACGGTTGGCGCGCTGGTCGGATTGGGACTGGCCCAAAACGATGTGCATTGGGGTGGATTGGGAAAAGTCGTCGCCTGCTGGATCGGCACGCCGATCGGAGCGGCGCTGGCATGCGTGGGCGTGTATCGTCTGCTGGCGGCGCTGGTTCGCGTCTGGAAGCCATCCGTATTCGTGTACGATCCGGTCATGCGCGCCGCCTTGCTGCTATGCGGGTGCTACAGCGCCTATGCTTTGGGCGCCAACAATGTGGCCAACGTGTCGGCGATGCTGGCGGAAGGGATGGGTTTTTCCGTTCGCACGGCGGCCTTGTTCGGCGGATTGACCATCGGACTGGGGGCTGTTACGGGCAGCCGCGGCGTCATGCGCACGGTAGGACGAGGCATTGTTAAGCTCGATGTTTTTGCCTCGCTATGCACGGTGCTGGCTCTGGCGCTTACCGTGCATGTGTACGCCATGATCGGCGTTCCGGTTTCAACCTCGCAAGGGATTGTGGGCGCGTTGATCGGGATCGGAGTTGTTAAAGGCATGCATGTGGTGAACGGAAAAATGTTTGGACGAATCGCGCTCGGCTGGCTGAGCACGCCGTTTTTAGCGGGCGCGCTGACCTGGGCGCTGGTGCGGCTGAGTCTCTAAGGCGGGCTGACGCCCGCAACCCTAAGGCGTTAGTCCTTAGGAGCTAGGAGTTAGTGGGCCGAGGGGAAAGACCGGGGTTTCGGCTTACGAGAACGGCGACGACTACGGGGGACGACCTGCCCGCAGCGCTACAGCGTTGCAGGCGGGCTTCTGTCACTCGTAATCCGTAGTCGTCGCCGTTCTCGTCCACCGAATCCTCTTGTTTTTTGACAGGGAGAAAAACGATGAACCGTAATTCCGGCATACTGATGGAAATGACGATCGAAGACATACGCGAATTCAAGCCCGAATGCGTGGCGATCGGCGTCGGCTCGGTCGAGCCGCACGGACCGGCCTTGCCGTATGGCGCGGATGTCTATCAGGTGGATCGCGTTGTGCGCGATGCGGTAACCGACGCCAATTCGCGCGGCGCTCGCGCGCTCATGTACCCGACCTTGCCTATCGGAAACAATGTCAATGTCAAAGCGTTTCCGTTCGCCTGTCGGATCGGTGTTCAGACACTCATGCGCATGCTGCTCGACATCTTTGCTGCGCTGGAAGAGGACGGCATCCGCAAAATCGTACTGGTGAACGGGCACGGAGGCAATACGGACGCGTTGCATGCCGTTCTGCGTGCGCATATGGACGCCACGCCGCCGCCGCGCCGGGCATTCGTTTGCCTGCCCAACCCGCCGTTGCTTGCGGGCGTGATCCGGCATCCGAGCGATCATGGCGGCGAAGCCGAGACCTCGCGTTTGCTGCATGTCTGTGGCGATCTCGTTCGGCAAGACAAGATCGGCAACGCGCCGTTCGGCGAAGTGGAAATCGAAGAGCTGAAAGAGCCGGGCATGCTGTTTGTGCGGCCCTGGCACGCCTACGTGCCATGGTCGGCCGGTGGCGATGCGCGCGAAGCGTCGGCGGAAAAAGGGCGAATGCTCGTCGAAGCGCGCAGCCGCAAAATCGCCGATTTGCTCGTGTCTCTGACCCGCGCCGAATGGCACGAGGATTTTCCGTATCGACGATGCGCGCCCTGAGTTTTCTGTCCACGGCGTGCATGGTTGCCCGACTTGGATTCGAACCAAGACAAACAGATCCAGAGTCTGTTGTGCTACCATTACACCATCGGGCAACGGCCGTGCCGACTGCGGGATTCCAAAACAAAATCGCTCTATTACTGGCGATTTCTATGTGATCCTTATCGGCATGAGCACGTAGAGAAACGGCATATCGCACTTGACTACGCCCGGACTGAGGTCGTCTGTCAATTCGAAATACAATTCGTCGTTGCTCAAGTTTTTGAGCGGGTCCATGACATATTCCGGATTGAACGCGACGGCAATCTGTTTTCCGGAGTATTTGATGGGCACGGATTCGCGTGCTTCGCCGACATCCGGCGTTGTTGTTGTCACGACCAGCTTGTTTTTGGCAAAAGTCAACTTCGTAGCGTTGGACTTGTCGGTAGTCACCAGCGATACGCGACGCAAGGCCAGCAGCAGGCTTTCGCGATCCACGGCAATGCGTTCCTCGCATTCGGGCGGAATCACTTGCCGATAGTTCGGATAACTGCCTTCGATCAGCTTGGTGGACATGGCCACATTGTTGTATTCGAACATCGCGCGGTTTTTCTCGGCGCGTATGCTCAGTTCTCCCTCGCCGCCCAGCGTGTGCAACAGCTCGTTCACGGCCTTGGACGGCAGAACCATGTCGGCTTCGGCTTCCTTGGGAAATTCGATTTCCTGCTCTACCAAAGCCAAACGTCGTCCGTCGGTCGCGACCATGGTCAGCTTTCCTTCCCGAAAGCTCAGGAGAACGCCATTGAGGATGTAGCGGGTTTCCTCGGTAGACGCCGCATAGTGAGTTTTGCGCAGCATTTCCTTGAAGGCGGCCTGTTCCAGACGATAGGCGGCGCTGTCTCCGGCCTCCGGCATGGGCGGAAAATCCTCGTCGGCCATGCCCATGATTTTGAAAAAAGACGATCCGCACGAGACGCTTGTACTGTTATTGTCTTCCAGTTTGAGTTCCACATGGCTGTCGCCAAGTTCGCGTACGATGTTGAACAACCGGCGGGCAGGCAATGTGGTGGCGCCGGCCTTTTCCACTTCAGCTTTCACCTGGCATCGCACGCTCATGTCCAAGTCGGTTGTGGTGAGAAAAAGACTGTCCTTGTCCGCGCGAATGAGAACGTTGTAAAGAATGGGCAGCGTACTGCGCAAACTAACAACGTTCTGTACCATTTGCAGACCGGCAATCAGCGCGGTTCTTTCTATTTTGACTTTCATGTCTGTTCTCCCCGTGCGCGATGCAGACGTTCCGTACGTCCTCGCTACGTTATGCACAAATAAAGAGAGTATGAATAATTTAACCTTTATTAAAACCTATTCTTATTATTACCGTTCGTTCTGTGAACAACAGTTTTTCCTAGCTTGTATGGCGCTGTACGAAAATCGTTTGCGCAAGCAACCTCGTCTGTCAATTAACTCCGCCGTATTCCGCTTTGCCTGTTCACCGATTGTCGGGAATTATTCTTCCGCTCCTTTATCGTCGTTTTATCGTTCGGTTGTCAACAGGAAAGCCAACAGCTAAAAATATACGGATTAAAAACGGACTCCGAGTTTTTTGCCAATGATGGCTACGTGATCTTTAAGCTCGGTGTCCACATCCATACGCGCGTCGACCGCGCGACATGCGTGCAAGATGGTCGCATGAGTTTTTCCGAAGGCGCGAGCGATTTCGGGCAAGGACGAGGACGTGGCTCGTCGGCACAGATACATGGCGACCTGTCGCGGCATAGCAACGGAACGCGGCCGGCGCTTGCTGGACATGTCGGCGAGACGTATATCGAAATGCTCGGCGACGGCCTTTTGAATGGTATCGAAAGTAAGCGCGGCCTGCTGTTCGTTTTCCAGCGTATCGCGCAGCAGGTGTTTCAGCGCGTCCAGTGTCAGCCTGCATCCGGTAAGCGAGATGTACGAAATGGCTCGAATAAGGGCTCCTTCCAGCCGTCGGATGTTCGAGCGCACATTCTGGGCGATGAACATGAGCAGATCGTCGGACATGCTCGCGTTGACCTGTCTGAGTTTATGGCGTAGAATGGCCATGCGCGTTTCGAGGTCGGGCGGTTCCAGTTCCGTGACAATGCCCCATTCGAATCGGGAAACAAGGCGCTGTTCCAAACCGGAAATTTCGCATGCCGGCCGGTCGCTGGTCATGACAATTTGCTTATGGGCATCGAACAGAGCGTTGAACATGTGAAAGAACTCTTCCTGCAGTCGTTCTTTGCCGGCAAGGAAATGGATGTCGTCAATCAGCAGCAGATCCGTAGTGCGATAGTTTCTTCTGAAACGAACGAGCGTACGGTTGCCGAGCGCTTCGATGTATTCGTTCAGGAGCGTTTCGGTGGAAACATAGCAAACGGATTGGGAAGCGGAAGAAAGCACGTGGTGCCCGATCGCCTGCATGACATGCGTTTTGCCCAGACCTGTTCCTCCATAGATGAACAGCGGATTGTAGGCGACGGCCGGAGCTTGCGCCACGGCCAGAGCCGCCGCATGCACGAAGCTGTTGGACGGGCCGACAATGAATTCGTCGAAGACGTATTTCGGGTTGAGTTGCGGCGGCGATTTTCTGGTCGTTCGCTCCCGAAAGACCGTCTTTCTATTTGGAGGCGGATCGGGGTCCGGCATGCGCGTGTCGGCGCACACCGAGAAGGCGATGCTAACCGGTTCCGCATGCGCGGCCGCCAAGGCGTCCTGAATGACAGGCAGATAGTTGTCTTCCAGCCATGTCTGATAGAAATCGTTGTCTACGCCGAGGGTGAGCGTGCCGTCTTGGAAGGCCAAAGGCCTGATAACGGCGATCCAGCGGGCATAGATGTCTTTATGAAGAGCCTCCTGAAGATGTCCGCATGCCGTGTGCCACAGCGCGGCCGCATTCGATTCGCTCACGATCGGTTCCTCCCGGAAAACGGGAACGGGACAGAGGCCGTTCCGCAAAGAAAATGTTCGCCGCAGTGATTCGCGCAACAGAGAGGCAGTCCACATTAACCCGCCGGAAAAAACAAGGAAAAAAAACGCCAACCTGTAAACAGGTTGTGAACAGGTTGTTCACGTGGCCAGCTAGGCCAGAGTGAGTTTCTTGACATGGGATCGGGAAATCGTTTCGCGCTTGCAAAACTGGCCGTTATGGGGTTTTCTTAGGGAAAAACAGGTGTAGATGGGCAAACATCCGCAGGAGGAGCAGATGGCGGAAGGAAACAAAGCGGTGCGTGAAGGGCGAAAAAACGGTGGCGCAGCGCGTTCGGGCGCCATGTTGCTAACAGGGGGAATTTCGCATGCCGATTTGGCTTGGCTGGGGCGTTTTTCTCCGCCGGAAACGATGCTGTTGTTGCGGAAAAACGGCCAGACGCGCATTGCGGTTCCCATGCTGGAATACGGACGGGTGGCGCGCGCATTTCCGCAGGCGCGAGTGGAGACGGCGCAGAGTCTGGGCTTGAAAGGAAACGCGGCGCGGCGGCTTTCGTGCTGGGCGCGGAAGCTGTTGGCGGACGCGGCGGTGAAACAGGTGCGCGTGGCGCGGAATTTTCCTGTCGGCCTGGCCCGCGAGCTGGAGCGCGACGGGATACGGGTTCTTGCGGCGGGAGGCGATTTGCTGCCGGAGCGGGCGATCAAAACGCGCGAGGAATTGCGCTGCATTCGGCGCGCGCAACAGGCGGCGGTGATTGCCATGCGCTCGGCGATAGCCATGATCGGCGAGGCGACGATCGCCGGGTCGGGGTTGCTGCGCGTGAAAGGCAGGACGCTCACGTCAGAACGGCTGCGCGAGACAATAGGTCGGCTTCTGTTGGATCACGGTTGTTTTTGCGAGCACACGATCGTGGCCGGCGGCGCGCAGGGCGCCGATCCGCACGAGCGCGGGCACGGCCCGCTCAAAGCGGGCGAACCGATCGTAATAGACATTTTCCCGAAAGACCTGAGCTCCGGCTATTGGGGCGATCTGACGCGAACCGTGGTGCGGGGCGTGGCGTCGGCCCGTTTGCGCCGGATGTATCAGGCGGTGAAAGCGGCGCATCAGGCGGCGCTGGCCAAGGTCAAGCCGGGCGTTTCTTGCGGATCCGTGCATCGGGCGGCGGCGGAAACGCTGGCTCGGTGCGGGTTCCGGACTCGCGTGGAGAATGGACGTCCCGAAGGGTTCATTCACGGCACGGGCCATGGCGTGGGGCTGGAGGTGCACGAAAGCCCGTCGCTGGGCGCGAACCCGGAACGTCTGCGTCAAGGGCACGTTGTTACGATCGAACCCGGCCTTTACTATCCGGAACTGGGCGGCATCCGGATCGAGGATACGGTTGTGGTGGCCGCGCATGGCTGGCGCTATTTCGTTCCATGCGAAAAACGGTTCGAGCTGTGACCTGTATCTTGCGGAACAGCCATGGCGGGCGCGATAGGATCGGGACATGGACAGAGTCATGTGTGAACAGGATCGGGACATGAAAAAAAGCGGAGTCGTGGCTGTTGTCGGCAGAACGAACGCGGGCAAGTCCACGCTGATCAATCGGCTGCTGAACGAGAAAGTGAGCATTGTCAGTCCGGTCGCGCAAACGACGCGCAATGTCATTCGCGGCGTATGGAACGGTGACCGAGGGCAGATCGTGCTGCTCGATACGCCGGGTGTTCATCGCGCGCAAAGCGAACTGGGCCGGATCATGAATCGGATGGCGCGCCGGACCGCGCGCGGAGCGGATGCGATTTTGCTGCTGGCGGACGGTTCGGAAGCGCCGCGCGCGGAGGACGAAGGCTGGATTCGGCGCCTCTCGAAGGAACAGGTCCCGACACTGCCGGTGTTGAACAAGAGCGATGCGGCGGAGAACCATCGGGCGGAATACGAACGGCTGTGGCAAGCCGCGCGTGCGGCGCAAGAGCCGCCACCGGAACCGGCAACGCGTCCTCGAGAACTCAACCCCCGCCAGTCTGTCCGGCAGGAAGGAGAGAGCGGCGCTTGCCAATCTGCCGCCCAGCAGGATCAGAGGGACGGCCCCTGCCGGCTTGCCCGGCAGGAACCGGAGATTGAGGGGGAAGCCACGAGTTTTCCCCCTCCCACCTTCACCCGCGATGCCCGCCTTTGTCCGGGGTCGGCATGGCTGGCCATCTCCGCGAAAACGGGGGACGGACTGCCGGCGCTGACGGAGGCGCTGTTCGCGGCGCTGCCGGAAGGGCCGCCCTTGTTTCCGGAGGAGATGCTTACGGATTTCCCGCGCAAGCTGGCCATGGCCGATATCGTGCGCGAAAAGCTGCTGGGCCAGTTGCGCGAGGAGCTGCCGCATGCGATCGCTGCGCAGATCGAACGGCTGGACGATGCGGCTGAGCCGTGGGAGGTGGACGGGATCGTCTACGTGAGCCGGCACAGTCAGAAAGGCATCGTAATCGGGCATAAGGGACGGCTGATCCGCAAGGTGCAACGCCAGGCGGAGGCGGAGCTGACCGCCGTGTTCGGGCATGCCGTGCGATTGCGGCTGAGGGTGAAGGTGCAGGAACGCTGGCACGAAAATTTCTGGATGCTGAAACAGCTCGGATATGTTGAATGAAAGGCATTGCCCATTTCACGATCGGGCTGGCCGCCGCGTCATGCTTTCCCGAGGCGGTTCGGCAGGCGGCGGCCGGGCGCGCGCTGCCGTTCGTGCTGGGCGGCGTGTTCGGGTTGCTGCCGGATACGCTGGATTTCAAATGGATTCGCTACGGGCGGCGACCGGATGCGCAGGCGGCGCCCGATCCGCTCGCGCCTGACATGCGCGCAGTGGCCGAGGCGGTAGCCGAGACGGCGCGCCGGGTCCGCGATACGGGCCGACCGCTCGATCTTCAGTTGCATACCGTTCGGCTCTCCGCCGACCGTTGGCGCTCGTACGAAGTGGTCTTCGATCTGGCGCGGCGCTGCGTGACGGCGCGCCTCGGACCGGTGGTGGACACGGGCGGCCGACCCGAGCGCGCGGCGCCCGCCGACAGGCCGGTAGAGAGCCATGCGCCATTGCCCATGCCGGTTCGGCTCGATTATACGGCGACCATCCGCGTGGACATTCTGGACGGGCCGACCGTGCGCATGGAGCCGGACGGGCCGGACGGGATAGCGCTGCTTTTCATTCCCTGGCATCGGCGCTGGAGCCACAGTCTGGCGCTGTCGCTTGCGCTGGGGCTGGTCGGCTGGGCACTGTGGGATCCGGTGGCCGGCGGAGCGATGATGTCGGCGCACGCCGCGCATGCGTTGGCCGATCAAGCCGGCTGGCTGGGCGGCAGCCTGTTCTGGCCACTGTCGAAACGGCGCTGGCCGGGCTGGGGACTGTGGCGGTCGAACGATCCGCTCGTGAACCTGGCGGCGGTATGGACAAGCGGCCTGTTGATCTTCTGGAACCTCTACGCGCAATCCGGCGCCGCGACCGGCTTGCATCCGGTCGGCCTGTTCTTCTGGGGGGCGCTGGCGCCGTTGGGCGCGCTCGCGCTATGGCGAAAACGTCTGGCGGCCCGACAACGTTCCTGAAATCCTAAATCCGAAATAGCCACATTTTCAATATGGGATCGAGCGTTACTGGTCGCCGCCTTGGGATTTCGGGCGGCCGGCGAAATATTTTCGGAACAGGTGGCGGGTAGGCCAAATGACAAAGCCGGTCGATCCGTAATTGGAGCGGCCGCGGTGAACGGGTACCTGTTCGTAGCGAGGGAAGTTCCTGGTATGCTCGGTGATGGGCGCATCGCCCAGCTTCAACTGCAACATCGAGAGCATGGCTTCCTCGTTGCGAATCAGCGGCTCGGCATGACGATCCGTATGACGGTCGTTGAAATGCAGCAGCGTAAGGGTTCGGTTTCCCGCCGGACGTCCGCGTTCGGCCGGCTGGCCGGGGACGATCACAACGACTTTCACTTCGAAGTCGCTCATCATATCCGCAAAGACGGGTTGCAGGTCGCGAAACACCTGGAAATCCAGCGGCGATTCCGGAAGCCAGTCTTCCTCCTCTTCGGCTTTCGGTCCGCTTTGCCCCTCGGCGACACGCCAGTTCAACCCGATGGTGCCAACCCTGTCGCCACCGCTTCGCCGTTCGTAGACAGGACCGAAATTGAAGCGCATTAGCGGGGCCGGACGGTTGTTTTGCACGAACGGGTTGGGCAGGCGCAAGTCCTCGATATCGGGAATGCGATAGACCGACACGCTTTCGCGACTGCCGTCCGTCAATTTGTTTTCGGCATGATTGACCAGCTCGACGCCTTTCCCCATGCGCTTCATGCGGTTCAATGCGCCTTGACGTCCGAGATAGGACGCCAGATCAATCTTCCCGCCGCCGCCTTCATCCAAGCGCTGGAGCGCCTGCGAAAACCGGATGCGCTCGGTGACGGTCGCGCCGGCATCCTTCTCGTGCATCTCGACCGTCAGCTCCAACTGCAGGCAGCCGGCGGCCGCCAGCATCAGCGCCAGCATGGCCGGCAACCGAACAAGCGTATGTTTCACCAGTGTTTTGTTCATCGCTGTCTTCCTTTCCGTTGTTTTCATTACAGTAGCATCCCACAAGCCCTTGTATCCGGGCACACGAGTCCCGCAAGTCATTGATTAGCAATGGTTGAAGTTTCGGTTTTTCCAAATGGCGTTTGATATTTTTTTTGCGAAA
>SLKS01000239.1 GCA_007134465.1 Kiritimatiellia bacterium
AGACCCTGGGGCGCTGCCCCAGGCTTTGTTGCACAACCCCTTTGGGGTTGCCGTCCATAATCCTTTTACGGGGCGCTGCCCTCATAGGAGGTCACCGCGTTCTCCGCCGTTTCGCTTGCGTTGGCGGATGGCGGGCCGAGAAGCTCGGCGGGACTGCGCATCCAGTAGCGGCGGTCGTAGGCTTTGAACATGTTGCGCAACGACCATCCGAACCGGGCGCCGGACACGAACAGGCGCAGCATGTCCCGGAACGGAACGCGAATGCGATGCCGCCGCCATGGATTGTCGCGGAAGGACAGAAGATAGAGCAACGAGAAATAGCGGTAAAAGGCCTTTAACGGCAGTTTTGTCGGCAGCAGCGTGTGCATGCAGTCGTAGAAGGCGTAGGGGTCCGGGCAGATGAACCGGTCGCGATGTTCCTTCCAAAGCGGCGTGCCGGGCGGCGGCGAGAAGACGGTGAAGGTGAACTCGCAGGGGTTGAGCAAGGCGATGGTTTCACGCAGACGCAGGAAATCGTCCTTGGAAAAGTCGGGGTGGATCATGATCGCGGCATGGAGGGCGATGCCCTGCTCGCGCAGGATGGCAATGGCTTTGCGGTTGGTTTCCGCGTCGCAACGCTTGTTGTAGTTTTTCAGCGTTTGTTCGTCCAGCGATTCGACGCCCACATAGAGCAGGTCGAGACCGGCCTCTTTCCAGAGCGCGAAGGTTTCCGGATGGCGGCAAATGGTGTCGCAACGCGCCCAACTGATATAGCGCTTGCGGATGCCGCGCCGGATCAGTTCGCGGGCGATGGCGTCGCAGCGCTTGGCGTCTA
The DNA here is from genome assembly GCA_007134465.1 of Kiritimatiellia bacterium. Classification (GTDB taxonomy): domain Bacteria; phylum Verrucomicrobiota; class Kiritimatiellia; order UBA8416; family SLMC01; genus SLMC01. The sequence goes on from SLKS01000239.1 coordinate 815, forward strand.
TGAACATCTCGTCGTCCACGAAATAGATATGCGATTCGGGGATGGACGCGATTTCGTCGGCAACCGCCTCCGGCGATTTCGGAATGTAGCGACCGTTGCACACGTAGTGAACCACGCAAAAGGAACAGCGATAGGGACACCCCATGCTGGTTTGCATCCTGGCCGTGCGGGGGAACAGCGTGGCAGCGCGCTCGCCCGGCCGTCCGCCCCAGGCGCAAAAATAGCGGGACCGGTCCACCAGCGCGCGCCGGGGCGCGGGCATGGCATCGAACTTGTCGGGGGGCGACGGAGGATTCTGCGCCGCCTGCCCGGCGAATCGGGACGAGCCGACATGCAGAATCCGCTCGGTTTCCGGCGGAACCCGCCCCGCTTCCATGCTGGCGACGATCTCGCGCATGACCGTTCCGCCTTCGCCGCGAACCACCCAGTCAATCGAAGGACAGGCCCCGTAGTCGGCCGGAATAATCGTGGCATGCAGTCCGCCGACCACGACACGGACCTCCGGAAGCAGGGTTTTGGCCAATTCGGCCAGCTTCTTGACATTCCCCGCCTGGTTGGAAAACCCGGTGAAGCCGATCAAGCCAGGTTTCCCCTGCACAATCGCCTGCTTAAAGGCTTGCAGCGGATTGCGTTCCGTGGTCAGGTCGAGGATGCGAACTTCGTGCCGATGGTCAACGCCGCCCGCCACGATTTCAAGCTCGAGCGGCTCCAAATGCAAAAAGGAATAGAGATTGCGGGCGACAGCCAGCGAAACATGCGGTTTGACAAGCAGAATGTTCATACGTGTCCAGCATGTATCCCGTCGTCACAGGACTTCCCGCTCCTGCTGATTCGGCTGGTTCCGTTCCCGGTTCCCCCCGAAGCGGCATTCCTTGGGAAGCCGCACCGCCTGGCTGCGACCGTTCTCGAAAAGTTTTGCCGTATGCATGGCCAACCTCCGGCATTTATCCATGTCTATCGCAGAATTTGCCGGCGCACAACGGAAAAACGGAAAAAATTCAGCGCCATCCCGTAACGTCAGGAACAATGGGATACATGGAGTGACAGTGGAACAATGGCAGACTTGCTTGTATGTTGATCTCGACACAACAGGAATCCGAATTAACCTGGAAAGAGCAGATAACCGCAAAGAACACAGAGAACACAAAGACGGAGAAGAGCTTGCAGAGATGCGCCCGGACACCGGACTGGTGTGGCCGTGAAACTGCACAACTGTCTTTCTTTGCGATCTTTGCGCTCTTTGCGGCAAATCAACTGCTCCACTTAGGATTAAATTGCCGGCGCGGCAATAAATCGGCTTGTGAAACGTTGAAAGGAATTGAACAGGGGCAACGAAGCGGGTGTTGAAACAATCCAGAAAAGGAGACGGGTCATGAACGGGAAACGGTGGCAGGCGATGGCGGCATGTTTGCTCGGATTGGGGCTGAGCGCAGGTTTGGCGCAGGACGAAGCGCGCCCGGCGGCGCCACGGGAACGGCGGGGCGGCATGGCCGCCCGACAACGCGAACGGGACACGCGCGGCGAACGCGAGATAGGACGCGAACGAACGGGCGGTAGACAAGCGGAACGTCCGGGCGCGCGGCTGGGCCGACCGTTCGCGGATTTGGAGGAAATGCTGAACGATCCGGAACAGGCGAAGGAATTCGGGTTAACCCCCGAACAAACCGCGGCGCTTCGTGCCGGATTCGAGGAGATCGGCCGACAACGGACGGAACTGCAAAAAGCTATGGAAGAGGCCGGTCTGGAACAGGCACGGCAAATGACAGCCGAATCTTTGGACGAAGACGCCATCATGAAGGCGGTCGAGGAAGCCGGACGGCTGCGCACGGAAATCGCCAAACTCCATGCGCGCCAACTGATTTTCGCGCGCAAGAATCTGTCCCAGGAGCAACTGGATCGCATTCGCCAGCAACGGCGGCGGCAAATGATCGAACGCTGGCGCGAACAGCGCGGGGGACGCGAAGGCCCGGACGCGCCGCGTGTTCGTCCGCAAGATCCGCCGGGCGACGATGCGGAAGCGCGACGCGACGCGATCCGCCAAAAATTGCAGGAACGGCGCCAGCAGCAACGGCCCGCGCCCGGCAAGCCAAACGCCGACAGAAATCCCGACGATCTGGACAAGACGTGGTAGAATCAGCGTGCGATCAAGCCTAGCAGCGGGGCCGTTTCCGAGTCTTTCTCGGAAACGGCCCGCTGGTCTTCTCTTGTCAATACCTGGTTGCCGTCCAAGTGCCGCCTCGCAAAACCCCTTCGACATCCCCTTGCTTGAACGAACCGCTCATATTGTTGGCGTCGGCAATCGTCCCCTCCAGAACAGGTGGCTCGTCCGAGTTGATGACTATGCGAACCTCGTTCCCCGAAACCTTTCCTTTCAAGGTGTCTCCGCCGATCACTTGTCCGCTAATCCTGTTGCCGCTCACCGCAAGCGACATTCTAAATGTTTGCGGCCCGAAATCCGTTTGAGCGCGCACCAGCCAGTTGCCGGATAAGTCATGAACCGGGGTTTTGTCTTTGCTGCTTTCGCACCCGACCAGCAATCCAAGCGCCACAACCAAACCGCCAAGGCATAGATATTTCATCGTGTCCATCTCCGTATAAAGGGTGTACATGTAGAACTGCGTTGTCGCCAATTATTCAAGACGTTCAGGCATCACCTCCCCCGCCAAGACATATCGCTTCGCGGACATCTGCGAAGCGGATTGCTATGGCTTCGTCGTTACTGATCACTGCTTACTGATCACTGCTTACTGATCACTGGTTACTGATCACTGCTTACTGATCACTGGTTACTGATCACTGGTTACTGGTCACTGTTCACTGTTCACTGATTACCCCGCGCGCACCTGTTCCTCGATCCAGGGATAGGTGCGGCGGATGCCTTCCTCGAGAAAGACCTTGGCTTTCCAGCCGATGGATTCGATGCGCGCGTTACTGAAATTGCGGGACTGGACGCCGACCGGCCCTTCGACCGGTTTCGGCACGACGGTCTTGCCGGCGACCTTGGCGACGGTTTCCAGCAGATCGAGCACGGTCGCGTACTGCGGGCAGCCGATATTGACCGGCCCGCGCACATCAGAGCGCATGAGCCGAACAATGCCGTCGGTCATGTCGTCCACATGCGTATAGGAGCGGACGGCCGAGCCGTCGCCCCATATTTCCACGGCGTCGCCGTCGCGCGCTTCGGCGACCTTTCGGCACAGGGCGGCCGGCGCCTTTTCGCGGCCGCCTCTCCATGTGCCGTAAGCGCCGTAGCAGTTCTGGAAGCGCGCGATGCGAACGGGCATGCCGGTGTTTCGCTCGAAGGCCATGGCCAGCCGCTCGGCGTAGAGTTTTTCCCAGCCGTACTCGTTGTCCGGGTTGGCCGGCACGGCTTCGGCTTCGGTCATTTCCGGTTCGCCCGGCCGCATGTCCCGATACACGCAGACGGACGACGAGAAAAAGTAGCGTTTCGCGCCCGCCTCCGCCGCCGCGCGGGTCATCAGGGCGTTAATCAGCGCATTGTTGACCATGATCTCGCATTCGGCGGCATGAATGAAGCCCATGCCGCCCATGTCGGCGGCCAACTGGTACACTTCGTCGAACGGTTCGCCATCGGTACGCAGCGCGACGCGGCACGCCTCGGGATCGCGCAAATCGAGCCGCAGGAATTCGTCGGCGGCGGAAGGGCGGAATTCGTGGGCCTTCACGTCCACGCCGCGCACGCGGCAGCCTTCGTTCTTGAGTTTTTCGACCAGGTGGCCGCCAATGAATCCGCCGGCGCCGCACACGAGAACATTCTTCATGGCCGACTCCGCTTTTCTTCCTCGAGCAAGCCCAGGAGATACTGGCCGTATTCGCTCTTGCCCAACGCCTGCGCATTGGCTTCGAGCTGCGCGGCCCCGATGAAGTCCATGCGATAGGCCACTTCCTCGAGGCAGCCGATCTTGAGACCCTGCCGGTTTTCGACCGTAGCCACGAAATGGCTGGCGTCGAGCAGGCTTTGCGGCGTGCCGGTATCCAGCCACGCCATGCCGCGCGTCATCAGGTCCACCCGCAATTCGCCGCGTTCGAGATACACGCGGTTGACGTCCGTGATTTCCAGCTCGCCGCGCGCGGACGGCTTCAGCTCGCGCGCAATGCGCACCACGCGATTGTCGTAGCAGTACAGGCCCGGCACGGCATAATGGCTCTTGGGCTTGGCCGGCTTTTCCTCGATGCTCACCGCGCGGCCCTGCTCGTCGAACTCGACCACGCCGTACCGCTCGGGATCGTGCACGGGATAGCCGAACACGGTCGCGCCCTCGCGACGTTTCAGCGTCTCTCGCAAGAAGCGCGTGTCGCCATAGAACAGATTGTCGCCCAGGATCAGGCAGACCGGATCGGGGCCGATGAAATCGGCGCCGATCAGAAATGCCTGCGCAATGCCTTTGGGCTCGGCCTGTTCGGCATAGGAGAAACGCACGCCGAACTGGCTGCCGTCGCCCAGCAATTCCCGAAAGCGCGGCAGATCCGTCGGCGTCGAGATAATCAGAATGTCCTGAATGCCGCCTAGCATGAGGGTCGAGATCGGATAGTAAATCATCGGCTTGTTGTACACGGGAATCAACTGCTTGCTGCACACCAGCGTGATCGGATGCAGCCGCGTTCCCGCCCCGCCGGCCAGCACAATGCCCTTCCATCCCTGTATGCGTTCCCGTTTCGCCATGATCCGAGCCCTCCGTATGAGACCCTATTTCAAAGAGACGCGCGTTGTTGACGACAAAATCATTTGCCATTGCATCTTCATGATTCTGTCCTCAATGATTCTGTCCAAGCCCGCATAGATCTCGCCTTGTTTGTCGAAACATCGTCTTGTTGTCCGAACGGCCGTCTGTAGCGACGTCCGACCTCTGGCGTGCGGGCGCGGCCCACCCCTCTTTGTTCCCTTCGTTGTCTTCTGTTCAAATCTTTTGCAGACGTCGGCCCGCCTCAGCGGATGGTCTCCAGCAGATCGCGATCCACCTCGATGGCCACGGCCTGGCCGATCATATCCACATTGAGCCGCACCTTCCCCGTGCCTTTGCCGCCGCTTACCAGCCCTTCTATGCCCATGAACGGGCCGCTGCGGATGCGAACGCGGACGCCCCGCCGCAGCGCCTGGCAAGCGCCCAGCGTCGGGTCGGCCGCCAGGGCCATGCCGATCTGATCCAATTCATGCAGCAGTTGCGCCTCGTCGGGCGGCACGATCACGCGCACCACATGGTTGGTTTTCAGCAACTCCTGCCGCTCGCGCGCATCGGCACAAACAAAGAAATAGCCGGGGAAGACCGGTTTTTCGAACATCACCTTGCGATACTGATAGATACGAGTCTCCTGCCGCAACGGCAGACGGAAATCTACGGTCAACCCTTCCGCGAAAGCGGCCACTTTCTTTTCGGTACGAGGCCGCAGGTAGAGCACGAGCCAACTCATGGAAGGGTTCCGGAAAAAGGCGGGACAAGAAAACAGGCTCTAGGCCTCATCGTCTTCCTTCATCAGTTCGCGGGCGGCCAGAGCGCCGTGGATCGTACCCAGCAGCTTGTCCACCTTGAACGGCTTGGCGATGTAGTCGAACGCGCCCAGCTCCATGGCTTCGATCGCCGTTTCCACCTGGCCGTAGGCGGTCAGCATGATCACCGACGTAGTCGGATGATGCTCGCGGGCGATGCGCAGCAGTTGCATGCCGTTCACCGGATTCATGCGAATGTCGGAAATCATCAGATCGAAATGGCCGGAATCCTCCTGTTCCAGTATCGCCTTGGCCTTCACCCCGCCTACGGCTTGAATCACTTCGTGCCCGTCGGTCTTGAGAAGCGTGTTCAGCATATCCACAATGCTCGGCTCGTCGTCCACGACCAGTATTCGTGCCATACCTCTGCCCTCCGTATCGTGATTCCGTGCCGGGCCGACCAGCAACTGTCCGCTCCGCCGTCCTCAGACCGCCCGACATTCCGAACGCTTGCAAAAACACTCATACTAGCCGCTTCCCATCTTCGCGCAAGCAAAATCGAGGAGAAGGCCACAAATTTTTCGGATACACGCATCTTGCTTTATCCTGCCCATAGGGCTTCAGCGCTGGCAACGCAAGAAACAACGCCGAAATTACGCCGAATTTAACTTTGCTTTTTTTATTGACAAATCCGGGCAATTCCCCCATTTTCTGCAAAAAGACAAGTCGTGTAAAGGGTCAGGGCACGGCGCCTAGTTCTGTGCGCTTCGATAATTCAAGCGATGAAACTGACACCCGAACAGCTTAAACGTTTGACCGATCGCCGGAAGCGCGAGATGCTGGGACGCGGCCGTTCCCCGTACCGCTTACCCACCCCCTTGGGACGCCCTGTAAACCCAGGCAAAAAAATCGTTTTGCATGGCGGCACTGGCGGTTTCGCGAAGAAGAGCGGCTTGGATGCGCCGTTGAGCCAGACGCAGAACATCGCCAAGGCGTTGAGTCAGACGCAGAAGGTGAACGGCGGCCAACTGGCGGAGGCGCTCAAGAGCACCTACGAACTGGGTTTTCCGGATCATGCGCTGATGTCGTTGCGCACCTTGAGCGAACATGGCATGGCGCCGCTATGCTTCACGCTGGAGGGGATCGCTTCCTGTCCGTTTCTTTTCCTGGCGGATCTCACGGTCTATTCGACCGTTCCCGACATCTTCGAAGGCTTGGCTCGCCGACCCTACAACGCCGACGAAACCATGGAGTATGCCGCGGCAACGTTTTCCGCCCTGTCCAGCGAAACGGAGCTGTGGACGGTCTTTTCCAAATTCGAAAGCAACGACAAAGGGTTCTTCCTGCAGGCCGTCAAGGAAATCAATCTCCGGCGCGAGGCCGGCCTTCCAAACGATTTCGTGTACTTCATCGGGCACGACAAGCGGCGCGCCGGCGTTTAAAACCCGACCCCATTTAAGGCTGGCTGCGACCGCAACCCACTCTCCGACCACGGATTACACTCTGAAAACGAGATACGCATTATTCGTAACCGACATTTGCATGGCAGCGCTTGTCGTGGTTTCAGGATGTTCAAGCCGGGTTCTTACTGCTCGGAGCCATGCGAGCAAGGATTCTTCAACCGAAGTGGATATGTCGTTGCGATTGTCGCGGCATTTCCCTCCAGACAGATGGCGGGTGCGTGGCGACGAATCTCAAATTGACATACGGCTTGACTACGCGGATCAGAACGACCTGGAGATTGTAGCCTGCTTGGTGAAGGAAAGAGAAAGCGGAAAAGACTACAGGCTGGCTTTGCGTCAATCGACCATTGACGATCTTTCCCCTCTGGCGGGCATACCTGTCCATTCGCTGTTTGTCGAAGACAGACGAATCCCCTTCCCGCATCCCATCCGAGGAACGGATGCGTTATGTCCAAATACATTGAAACATCTTTCTGTCAATGCCTGGGTGAACGACATCGCCACTCTCGGCGTCTACACTAATCTGGCACGCCTTTTCATCGGGCACAGCCCGGAAAGCAACGATTTGCGTCCGCTCTCCAGACTGAAACTCAAGCATCTTTATGTGTCGGCAACTTCAGTTTCCGATCTGTCCGCCTTGAAAGACATGCCTTTGGAGAGATTGACCATATCCATGTCCCCTGTAACCAACCTGGCAGCCCTTTCCAGATCAAAGCTGCAGTGGGTTGATCTTTCGCGCACTCATGTGCGATGTCTCGCGCCTTTGACGGAAGAACCTATCGAAACACTGAACATTTCGCATACAAGCGTCACCGATCTTTCCTCTCTCTCGAATATGCCCATCGCATCCCTTGACATAACTGGAACCTGCGTTTCGGACATTGCGCCCATTGCCCGGCCTCCTTTGGCGTTTTTGTGTTTTACGCCCGAGAACATTGTCAATGGGCTGGAATTGCTGAAGGACATCCCGAATCTGACATTGTCAACCGACGGAAGATATAGCTACGCCGACAAGATATGGACTGCGGAAGAAATATGGAAAAACAACGCGCAAAAGTTTCCCTGGCGATATGCGTCGGCAGATTCTGTCGCAAAAGACCATCGGGACATGCCGAGGCCTGGGGAGAATTGGAAGCTTCCCTTGCTGAACCTGAAGATGATTTGGATACAGGAAGGAATCCTGATCGAAGTCGATGCCGAAAGAGATGGCGGGGAAAACGCAGACGCCATTTACGAAACATTTGCCGCAAGCGATAATCTCGCGACGGCACGGAGAATTGCCAAAGGGTTTTGGATGGGGCAAACGACCGTGACAAAAGGAATGTTTCGCAATTTCATCGAAAGAACGGAGTATCGGACGACGGCCGAGCAAAACGGATTTGCTTTTGTTTTCAATAGTCTCTCGAACAAATGGCGTATGGCGGAAAACGCGAACTGGCTTGAGCCGGGTTTCGCGCAAGACGACAATCATCCGGCAGTATGCATAACATGGCTTGACGCAAAATTTTTTTGCGAATGGCTTTCAAAAACCGAATGGGAAAGAGGGGCATTGCCTCGAGGATATGAATATCGGCTGCCTACTGAAATAGAATGGGAATATTCCGCAAGCGGCGGAAGAACGCGAACGCTGTATTGGTGGGGGAATCGCCTGATTGACGGGAGAGGCCGGTTCAACGGCGCCGGAACCGATCGTCTGCCGAACGGAAGCCAATGGCCGGAACACTACGATTGGGAAGACGAATTCTCATTCACTTCGCCTGTGGACTATTATGGGAAAAGCGGACGCAACAGCTTCGGTTTGGCGGATATGCTGGGCAATGTTTACCAATGGTGTTTCGATGGATATCGCTATCCCCATACACATGTTCATGCCGGGGAGATTATTCGTCGCATGCGCCGTGGAGGGTCATACCGCACGAGGCCCAGCGATCTGAGTTGTGCTTACAGAGCGCCCGTGGAAGCGTATATGTCCTTTTCCGACACAGGGTTCAGAATCGTTCTTGCGCCTATGTGGGGGTCTAAACCTTTTTACGACATATATATGAAGCGATAGGCTTATCGTCCATATTTGCGCAGATCAATTCACGGTTCCGGCCTTCATCTGCGGACGAAGCCCGCCAGATTTTTCGGATTCGGATTTCCGGGCGCATCTTACCCCTTGACTCATCTTTGCATCTTTCTCAACACCGCCAGAAGTGAAATGCACCCCGGCCCGCCTCTCCCTGAATTCCGTTGTTGAATTCCATCCGGGAATCCTGTACATCCTCGATTTCGACGACCAGCAATCCGTGTGATCACAAGGAGGAGATTCGTTATGGCGTTGAACATTGTGGAGAAAATTGACGGAGCCGTTCGCATCCGGCATGTGCTCGCGAGCGTATCGGACAAGAACGGGCTGGACAAGCTGATCCCCGGCCTGCTCGAAATCAACCCGGACCTCCGGCTGTACTCGACGGGCGGCACGCACAAGGCGATCGCGAATCTGCTGGGGCCGGAGAAGGCCGAACGCCACCTCGTTTCGGTATCCGACTACACCGGCCAGCCCGAAATGCAAGGCGGCCTGGTGAAGACGCTGGATTTCAAAATCTATCTCGGCCTGCTGAGCGAGACCTACAACGAAGCCCATGTCCGCGATCTGGAACGGGTCGCGGGCGTGGCGTTCGATATGGTGGTCGTGAACCTGTATCCGTTCAAGCAAACGGTGGCGCGGCCCGGCGTCAAGCCCGAGGAGGCGCGCACGAACATCGACATCGGCGGGCCGTGCATGATCCGGGCATCGGCCAAGAATTTCCTGCGCGTGGCCTCCGTAACGGATCCGGCGGACTACGGGGAGCTGCTGGCGGAAATGCGCTCGTCCAACGGTGCCCTTTCGCTGGCCGCGCGGGTCCGTCTGGCGCGCAAGGCCTTCGCGCATACCGCCGATTACGATCGGGCCATCGCCGACTATCTGGCAGGCTGCTCCGACGCCGACATCGCCGGCGGCTACCAAACCGCGTAAGGCGGGCAGCGCCCGCAACCCAAAGAATCGAACAGAAGTCAACAAAGAAAACGAAAGGGGGCGGCAGACGTTGCTTCCTTCGTTTCCTTGAGCGAAGCGGGTGTTTAAAACATCCTGCGCAATTGAGACAGGCAAAAACGGCTGTCTTTTTGAAACAGGCGCGAACGGGAATCGTCATGTACGAGATTGGCGTCACAACGGATTTTTCCTCGGCACACCATGTGCGAGGCCATGCCGGCAAATGCGCGGGGCCGCACGGCCACAATTGGGCGGTCGAAGTCTTTTTCCGCGGCGAGACCCTGAACGAGCTGGGCATGATCGAGGATTTCCGCGTGCTCAAGGATGGCATTCGCCGCGTGCTGGACACGGTGGATCACAAGGATCTGAACCGGCTGCCCGCGTTCGCGTCATGCAATCCCACATCGGAAAACATCGCTCGCTGGCTGTTCGAGGAGCTGGCGCGGACCATGAACAATGCGCGCTATCGGGTCCGTCGGGTGCGCGTACGGGAAAGCCCGGGCACCATGGCCTGTTACACGGAGACGCCATGATAGACTTGCATGCGCATTCCAATTTTTCGGACGGCAGCCTGACCCCCGCCGCGCTGGCCGAGGCGGGCCGTGCGGCGGGCCTCGCGGCGCTCGCGCTCACCGATCACGACACGGTGGACGGGTTGCCCGCGTTTCTCGAGGCATGCGCGAAACAGGGCGCTCCGCTCGGCATTGCCGGCCTGGAAATCAGCGCGGATGTCGAAGTCGGCACGTTGCATATGCTGGGGTACTTCATTGACCCGCGAAACCGGCCCTTGCGCGAGGCGCTCGAAAAATTGCGCGCGTCGCGCGAGGAACGCAATGCGGAGATTCTCGCCACGCTGGCGCGCCTGGGCATGCCGCTCGCCGAATCGGATTTGGCGCCGTTCGCCGGAGACCAGGTAGCCGGCCGGCCGCATATCGCGCAGGCCATGGTCGCCAAAGGCTATGTGAAGTCGTTCCGGGAAGCGTTCGACCGCTTTTTGGCCAAGGGATGCGAGGCGTATGTCAGCCGCTATCGCTTGACGCCGCAAGACAGCATAGCGCTCGTGCTCGGCGCGGGCGGCGTTCCGGTCCTGGCCCATCCCTTCACCCTTCATCGCAAGGGCGCCGCGCTGAACCGCTATGTGGCCGAACTGAAAGACGCCGGCTTGGCCGGCATGGAAGTCTTTTACCCGGAACACAACAAGCGCCAGACCGCGCGCTACCTGGCGTTGGCGCGCGAACTCGATTTGGCAGCGACCGGCGGCACCGATTTCCACGGCGCCATCATGCCTAAGATCAGGCTGGGCATCGGCCAGGGCCGGTTCGCCGTTCCCGATAGCTGCCTGGACGAACTGATGGCCAAACGGGGACGGCGCTAGTTAACGACGTATTAGGACAGCAACAAGCCCTGGGACCGCGCCATAAATGACGAATGAGCCGCCTTCGCCCTGCGGGCTTCCGCCTCCGCAAGAACAGCTACGGCGGGACAAGACGGCGGCCAAGCGAAATACCCACGTGTCGCGGCGTAGCGCGAAGCGCGGAGACGGAAACCCGAAGGAAATCCTAAATCCGAAATACCGGAAAAGGCGTGTTTCTCCTTGTTTTTGGCTTAGGTGTTTCGGGCTTCTTTCGGGCTTGGCGCTTGGGTGTTTCGTCATTGAACGGCAAGCCAAAACGGTTTTGTTTGCGAAAACGCGGGATTAAGGCGCTATGCGTGTAGTGTTCATGGGATCGTCGGAACTGGCGTGTCGCTGTCTCGAGTCGCTGCTGCGCCTGGCGAAGACCGGCGCGACGGAGGTGGCGGCCGCCGTGACGCAACCCGACCGTCCGAGCGGACGGGGCCGACAGATCGTATCCTGCCCCGCGCGGCGGGCGGCGGAAGTTGCGGGCGTGCCGGTATGGACGCCGCCCGATGTCAATGCGCCCGACGCGGTCGAGCGCCTGGCCGAATTGCGGCCGGACGTCATTGCGGTGGCGGCCTACGGGCAGTTGCTGAAGGCGCCGTTGCTTGCGCTGCCTCCGCTGGGCTGCGTCAACGTGCATGCGTCGCTTCTGCCGCGCTATCGCGGCGCGGCGCCGATCCAGTGGGCGATCGCGCGCGGCGAAACGGAAAGCGGGGCGACCACGCAATATATGGCGCGCCGCATGGATGCGGGCGACATCATCTTGCAGCGAGCGGAACCCGTCCGGCCCGACGATACCGCCGCGTCCTTGCATGATCGGCTGGCTGCGGTCGGCGCCGATCTGCTGGCGGAAACGCTGCAACGGATTCGCAATGGCGACGCCCCGCGCCGGCCGCAAACGGAGGCCGAAGCGACCTATGCGCCGAAACTGGGCCGCGACGACGGGCGTCTGGACTGGACGATGCCGGCGCGCGACTTGGCGAATCGCGTGCGCGGGTTCTTCCCGTGGCCCGGCTGCTTTTGCGAAACGCCGTCCCGACTGAAAGTGCTCGAGGCCCGCGCGGAGCCGGGCGAGGGCGAACCGGGCTTCATTCTCGAAACAGGCCCCGCCGGCCCATTGGTGGCCGCCGGCGCCGGCGCCTTGCGCTTGGTCGTTGTGCAACCGGAAGGTAAGCGGGCCATGGCCGGCGCCGAGTATGCGCGCGGACACAGAGTGCGTATCGGCGACCGCATGGGGGAATAGCTTGGCCCGCAACCGAATGCCGGAAACACGAATTCACACGAATACAGACACATGCGAAAACGCGTGTCTTTTTGAAAAAGGCCTCTATCATGCGAACCATCCGGGTACAACTGGGCGAACGCTCCTACGAGATCCGCATCGGCAGATCGGATGCCGGAGACGAGTGGTTCGCGTTGCCGAAAACGGACAAGGCTCTTCTGGTAACGGACCAAACCGTGGACGGGCTGTACGGGGAGCGTGCCGAGCGCGCCTGGCGGGCAACTGGCGCGGATGTCCGGCGCATCGCGCTGCCGCCGGGCGAACAGACGAAAAGCATGAGCACGCTCGAACGCCTGTGCGAATGCGCGGCGGAACACGGCATGGATCGCGCCGCGCTGGTAGTCGCCTTGGGCGGCGGCGTGGTCGGCGACCTGGCCGGATTCCTGGCCGCCGTCTACATGCGCGGAATCGGATTCTGGCAGATGCCCACCACACTGCTGGCCATGGTGGACAGCGCGGTCGGCGGCAAAACGGGCGTGAACCTGCCGCAAGGCAAGAACCTGGCGGGCGCATTTCATCAGCCGTCGGGCGTGACGGCCGATGTGGCCACGCTGGCCTCGCTGCCGGAACGCGAGTACGTGTCCGGCCTGGCCGAAGTGGCGAAATACGGCGTGATTCGCGATGCCGAACTCGTGACGGCGCTGGAAAACGGCGCCGAGCGTCTGGCCGCGCGCGACCCGGCCTTGCTCGAAGACATCGTCGCGCGCTGTTGCCAAATCAAGGCGGACATCGTAGCCGGCGACGAACGGGAGGCGGGCGAACGCGCCATCCTCAATTTCGGACATACGCTCGGCCACGCGCTGGAAAAAACGTCCGGGTACGGGCGCCTGTCGCATGGCGAAGCTGTCGCGCTCGGTATGGCCTATGCGCTGCGCCTGTCGGTTGCCGCCGCGGGCCTGCTCCCCGATGCGGCGGAACGGGCAACCGCCTTGCTGGCGCGTTTGGGCCTGCCGATCCGGCCGAACGCCAAAGGCGCGCGCGACGAATGGACCGCGCTGCGCGCGGCCATGGGAACGGACAAGAAAAGCCGGGACGGCCATCCGCGTTTCGTTCTGGCCGAAACGCTGGGACGCGCGCGGCCCGGCTGCGAAACGGACGAATCCGTCCTGCGACGCGTCTACGAGGAATGGATCGGATAGAAGGAGGCGGACATGGCAGCCGTGAACGAATGGATTGCGAGAGAGTATTTCGAAACGCAAGGCTTTCTTGTGGCGCAACCGGTCAAGCATGCGGGCACAGGCCGGCGCCGTCGGCCGGAAGACGACATTTCCCTGGTCGTCGCACGGCCGGAGGCGCGAGCGCACGCGATACCGGAAACGGCCGTGTGGCGCAGCGCCGATCTGGCCGGCGTGGCCCGGGCCGCCGTGCACGTGCAGGGCGGACATTCCGATCCGCTCTATCCGTCCACCTTCGAGGCGACGCCTGAAATCGCGCGCTTCGCCCGGCCCGAAGCCCGGCGCGGCATGGCGCGCCGGTTCGGCACGAACGAGTTCGCCATGATTCTGTGCGTGCCGCGCCTGCCCGCCGCCGGCGAAACGCGCGACAAATGCGTGGCCCGCATTCGCGAAAGCGGCGTGGACGGCATCATCGAATTCGACACGCTGCTGGGCGAACTCATTCACAGCGCCGACATCCGCAAGCATTACGAAAAATCGGACCTGCTCCAGATTCTGCGCCTGCTCAAAATCTACAACCTGATCGCCGCCGACCAGTTGGAACTGTTCGCCCCCTCGTCCCGGCGCCGAATCCGGCGCCCCTCCGCCTCGCGCCAAGCGGCGACGGACACAAAGGCCGACAAGACAACGCCCCCATCGTCGGCCGAGGCATGCGCGGCGGAAGAAGCGAAGAAAGCATGACGGCGGCCCTCAGGATCGCGAGCCTGCGCCGATCACGGCATCGTCGTGCGTAGCGCGAATCGTCGCGCCGGGCTCGACCACCAGAATGTCGTCGTCCCAGGGCCCGTCGGTCAGCTTGCGCAGAAGCGCGAGCGAGCCGGCAATGGCCTCGAACGCCCAGCCCTTCTCTTCCGCCTCGCGCCGGGCCATGGCCTCGAAGACGGGCTCGCAAGCCAGACCCATGCGAAGAAAGGCGATTCTGTCGTAGTTGGCCGTGCCGTCGCCCATGGTCTCGATTATGTAGTCGGCATTCTCCTCGCCGTACTTGCGCACGAGCTCGTCCCGCTGCAGGAACAGGCCGAGCTTCTGCGACACGCTCTCCTCGCCGGCTCCTTCCGAATCGTTGCGCTCGATCCAGCCGCTAGTCCGGTAGTACGTGCCGGGATGCGCGTGAAAACGCTCAAGGTAGGTCTGGCGGTCGCCAAGAAACAGGGCGATGCAGTCGTGCGCGCGCGGCACAACTAGACGCGTATGCGCCGACCGCAACCCGACAATGCCGTTGTTGCACAGACCGTAGGCCAGCACGATCGCGTCGTAGCGGCCGACCGGCACGGCGTCCACTCGCTCCTGCAGGCGCGCCGCCATGCGCGCCACCCCGAGATCGTGCAGCCCCTTGGGCAGAAACTCCAGATCGCAGGTGTTCGGCGACTGCGCCGCCAGATGGCACAATTCGCGATGCAGCACTTCGCAACACAGCAGCTTGAGTTTCACAGCCTTCCTCCGGAAATGGCGATGACCGACGAATGGCGGTACGGCGCACCCATTCGGATTCGCGCGCCACATTGCTACAGGCTCGACCCGATTGTCAAGCCGACGATCCGAAGCCAATTCTTTTTGCATTGACGAAACGGGCGCATTCCGTACTCTGCCCGCCATTGCCATGTATTGGTTCCGCTGTGTTCGTGTTCAGTCGCGGTTCCGGAGTTCGGATGCGGGCAAACGCCCGCCAAAGGAGGCCCATCATGTCGCGCAGAGACATTCCCGTTGCCATTCAGCTTTATTCCGTACGGACCGCCATTGCCGACGACGTGCCCGGCACGCTGAAAAAACTGGCCGCCATGGGCTACCAGGGCGTGGAAACCGCCGGTTTCTACGGGCTGGACGGACCCGCGCTGCGCGCCATGCTCGACGATTGCGGCTTGCGCTGCGCCGGCGCCCATACCGGCCTGAAAACGCTGGAAGGCGACGAACGGGCGGCCACCGTCGCCGTTTGCCAGGCGCTCGGAACCGATCGCCTCATCGTCCCCTCGGCCGACATGGACGAACTGGACAACGCCATCGCGCGCATGAAACAGGCCTACGATGCGCTCAAGCCGCTCGGCATGCGAACAGGCTTCCATAACCACACTCGCGAGTTCGAGCTTGTCGGCGATACGACCAAGTTCGACAAAATCTTTTCGGACATGCCCGACGACTTCCTCGCCCAGCTCGACATCGGCTGGGCCACCTGCGCCGGCCAGGACGTGCCCGCGCTCCTGCGCCGCCACGCGCAACGCCTCGAAACCGTTCACGTCAAGGAATACCATCCCGACAAGCCCGAAGCCGTCGTGGGCGAAGGCCGCGTGGACTGGGCGACCATCCTGCCCGTCATCGAACGGGAAACCGCCGTTCAATGGTATGTCGTCGAGCAGGAACAATACGAGAAAGACCCGCTCGACAGCGCGCAGCGCTGCGTGGAAAACCTGCGCGCCATCCTCGCGCGCTGACTGGGAATGGAGGCATGGTTCAAATCGGGGTGACACATCCGAGCAAAGGTGTCATTCCGAGCGCAGCGAGGAATCTCCGCGAAGCGTAACCACTCAGGTCCTTGTTGGCCAGGTAGGACAGAAGCGACGAAGTGACTGGACGAAGCGTAAACGACGAGGTGCGGGAACGAGGTGGAGCGACAAAGTGTGGCCTCCGGTCGGTCCTGACACTTCGTCGCGCGGCCTTGTCGCACGCTTCGTCGGATACGCTTCGTCGCACGGCTTTGTCGGACTGGAGGAGTTGGAACGATCTGCGCTTGATCACATGGCAAGCATCTGCCAACACGGCCGTGAACGGGACCCTCCTGAGCAGTTACCGCGAAGCGGCCTGCGGCCCTGCCTGCACCGAAGACGGAGCATGGCAGGCATGGCGAGATTCCTCGCTGCGCTCGGAATGACAAACTGTTATCCCGTACCGCCATGTTTTGAGCCATGCCAACAATTTTACCTGCCATTACGTGGCTGTTGGATAAAGAGTTGCGCTTAGCTTAACACCCATGCCATGCGAGGGCCGCCTCCGAGACGCCTTTTCACCCGATGATCCGGCGGGCAACGACCGCCGCGAAATCGGCATCGGCCATGGCGCGTTCGGCGTCCGCCCGGTCGTATTCCTCGTCCGGAATAAAGTCTATGTCACCGTAAAACGCCAGTTCCCGCTCCTTGCGCAACCATTTGGAAATGCCAGCCAGCCGCTCCAGCGTTTCCGCCGTTTCCGACGGGAAACGTTCGCGATGATCGAGAAGCAAGCCGCCCACATCATGCCATTTCGGGGGCTCGATGCCAACGTGACGCAACAGGCCTTTCAGACACAGCTCGACGATTTCCTGCGCTTCGCGAATCGTGTCCGAATAATCCTGTTCGCCGAGCAGGATCGGCAACAGTTTGGATCGGGCCTGCGCCTTGCGCAAGTAGCTTTGAGCGAGCGACAGGTTGGTCACAGGGAAAACACCTCCCCGACTTTGTAATCCGGCTTCAAATCCCACCACCACGCGTTGCCGCGAACGATGCGGCGCGCGCCCAATTCACGCAGGCGGGCGCTCAGCCTGGCAAGTCGAGCGGCCAGAAACCCGCCCTTGTCGTACAGGATGCGCGCGTCTTGCGTCATGTCCAGAAGCAAGGGCGACCCGGCCTCGATCTCGCTACGCTGCCTTATGATCGGCGACAGACAAGGCTTCTCCCCGTCCCGCCAATGGTCCCGCAACCAAGCCTCGATTCGTGTTTCGGCCGACCCGAACTCGGCCATGCGCTTCAAACGCCCGCGAGGCAAACCGTCCGCCACCAGCAGAAAATCCAAGTCCGACCCCGGATGCGCGCAGCCGCGTCCGACCGAGCCGAAAACAGCCAGAGAAACCAGACGGTCGCTGTAATGATCGCGACAGACATCCAACACAGCCGCGCTCAACGCATCGTAATATTCGGGCAACGTAGTCATGAAGCAACGCTCCGCATACGATGGATCTATCGCATATCGCCCGGCATCCGTCAAACCGAATCGCCGATTCCTGTCGCCCGCCAAAAAAAACGAAAATACCTGTTGACAGATTTGTTAGTCGCCGCTAACTTCCGTTCTTTTCTTGTGTGCATTGTTCCGTTGCCCGTTCGCAATCCGAAATTTGAAATCAGAAATTTGACATGTGGAATGCGGGCGATGCCCGCCTGGGGATCGGCATGGTTTTCGATGGCATAGCGCGGACGAAGGAACGCTTGGCATGGCGCCGCGCGGCGAGCGGCGCCTTCATGCTGGCGCTGTTCGTGTTCGGCGTCTGGCTGGCGCCGGCGCTGCATCGCGCGCACTGCGACGACGACCATGCCGTATCGCACGCTGCCGAGCCGCATTCCTGCGAAGACACGGCAGACTCCAACGAGCCGTGCGAGGATTCCGGTTCCGCCCCCGCGCGCCACCGGCCCGACAACTGCCCGCTCTGCAAGCTGGCAAAGGCCCCCATGGCGCCAGGGATCCTGGCGCGTCCCTCCCTGCCCTTTGTTCCCTCCGTCTCCCGTCCGCTGGCGGAACCCGCACAGCCGCGTATCGGACGGACACCCTCTTCGCGCAAGTCCCGCGCGCCGCCTGCGTTTCCTTTTTCGCGCGCCAGTTGATGCCCGTCTATCCCTTCCGTCGCATGGACGCATCGGAACAGACGGTATTCCCATACGGACAATTCTTTCACGAGGAGCTTTCATTTTATGAAACATCTGCAATGGATCATGCTTTCGACTTTTGCCGTCCTGTACGGCGCCATGGCTCAGGAACCCCGCACGCAACCCGGCGACCGAGGTCCGCTCGACCCGCCGCCCTACAGAATGCGCGCGGCGCAGCTGGCCGGCACACGCGGCTCGCTGACGACGGGAACCGAGTTCAATCCGGCCATATCCGCCATCCTGGATTTCACCTACGCGCATTCGACCAAGGACGTGGACGATCCTCCCGGCTTCGAACTGGGCGGGCACCATCATGGACATGGACACGGCCACGACCACGGCCATGGATTGGGGGAAGGGTTCCAGCTTCGGGAAGTGGAACTCACTTTTACCGGAACCGTGGACCCGTATTTCGACGCGCTCGTCATGCTGGGATTCACGGATCATGACGTGGAAATCGAAGAAGCCTACATCCTGACCCGCATGCTGCCTGCCGGATTGCGCCTGAAGCTCGGCAAGTTCTTCAGCGATGTCGGCTACATCAACAAGCAGCACATGCACGACTGGCTCTTCGCCGACGCCCCCTGGATGCGCGAACACATGTTCGGAGATCACGGCCTGAACGAAATCGGACTCCAGCTCTCCTGGCTGGCGCCGACCGACACCTACCTGCGCCTGGGCGCGGAAATCCTCCAGGGCGAAAGCGAAGGCGTAGCCAACTACATCGGACCCGGCCGCCATCAAATCGTAACCATTCTGCCGGACGGCGACAACGCGCCGCAACGGAATCGCTGGCGGGCAAGCAACGGTCTTGCCGAAGAAGACGGCCCGCGACTCTTCACCGGGTTCGCCAAGTGGGCGCCGGATATGGTCGGGTCCAGCCATGCCTTCCAGCTCGGCGCGTTCGGCGGCTACAGCCGCGCCTTCCAGCTTGACGAAACGCATTCGAGCGGCCGACTCGAAACCTGGGACGGCGACGCCTGGTTCGCGGGCGCGGACCTCGTGTACAAATACGACGGACAAGGCGCCATGGGCCACCGCAACTTCACGCTGCAGGCCGAATACATGTATCGCCAGCTCGACCTCGACTACCGCAGCCAGCAGTTCACCGATTTCTCCACGCTCGCCGTGACGGACTTCAACAAGCAGCGCTGGAAACAGGACGGCCTCTACGTTCAGAGCGTGTACGGATTCGCACCCCGCTGGAACGCCGGCCTGCGACTGGATGTGCTCGGCCTGACCAACAAGGGGTTCGAAGGCCGCGGCACGCCCGAAGATTTCGGCACATCCTACCGCTATACCGGCCAGCTTTCCTATGCGCCCACCGAGTTTTCGCGCATTCGACTGCAAGCCGGCTATACGGAACTGGCCGAGGACGATCACAACGGTCACGACCATGATCATGAAACATGGACTGTCGCGCTGCAATTCAATGTCAGCCTGGGAGTCCACGGCGCGCATGCGTTCTGAAGTATAGCCGTTGCGGCGCCGGCCCTCGCGACCGGCGCCTCATCCGCAACCCGACAACCCAAACAAACGCCAAGAGCAAGAATTAGACGAACAAAACATAGTTGGAGACATGATAATGAAAGCAATGCTGATGATTGGATTGATGGCATGGCTGGCGGGCGCGACACATGCCGAGGCCAGAATGCGCGTGGTGGCGACCGTGTCCAATATGGGGATGCTGGCGCGCGAGGTTGGCGGTAACGCCGTGCGCGTGAACGTGTTGTCCCCGCCGAACCGCGATGCGCATTATCTCGAGGCGCGGCCCAGCATGATGGCACGGCTACGACGAGCGGACTTGGTCGTGTCGGTCGGAGCGGAACTGGAAGTGGGCTGGCTGCCTGCGGCCATTCAGGGCGCGAACAATCGGCGCGTGCAGCCGGGTCAGCCGGGTTATTTCGAGGCGGCGCGCAAGGTGGAGCTGCTGCGGGACGACAAGCCCGCCGACCGCGCGCTGGGCGATGTCCATCCTCAGGGCAACCCTCACCTATATTTGGATCCGGAACGCATGGCGCAAGTGGCCCTGGCGCTGGCAACGCGCATGGGCGAGCTGGACGCCGACAATGCGGACATGTTTCGGCGCAACGCCGAAGCTTTCGCCGCGCAGGTGGCCGAACGCATGCCGGCATGGCGCAAGCGCGTTCGCGGGGCGCCGGGCGCGCTGGCCTATCATTCCGACATGGACTACCTGCTCAACACTCTGGGTGTTCCTGTTCTGGGCCATATCGAGCCGCTGCCCGGCATTCCGCCCACCGCCGCCCATTTGCGGGCGCTGGTCAAAAAACATGCGGGCGGCCGAGGCGTGATCTGGTCCGTGAACTTTCATCCGGCGCAAGCGGGCGAATTCATGGCGCGCGAATTGGGGTGGCCCGCGCATCGCTTGCCAAGCCAGATCGCCATTGCCGGCGACGCGCAAGCCTATTTCAACATGATCGAGGCTTGGGTCGCCACCTTGGAGTCTTCCGTGGCCGACACGAAATAGACTGAGGCACGTGAAAAACCCGTTCGCCCGCGCTCCGGCGCGGGCGAACGGGACGAAATCGCAACACGGCAAACGAGCGAGTATCATGAGCTATACGCTGCTGGAAATCGCCTCGATGATCGCGGGCTACGCGCGACCCGTGGTCGGCCCGATAAGCCTGGGCCTGCGCGCCGGCGAAATTCTCGGGCTTGGCGGGCCGAACGGCGCGGGCAAATCCACGATTCTGCGCGCCATTACAGGCAGAGCGCACGTATTTTCCGGACGCATCGTCCGCTCCGACGGCCTCACCATCAGCCACCAGTGGCAGCGACCGGAGCTGCCGCCGGAATTGGCCCTGCTGGGCCGCGAACTGTTCTCGCTTACCGGCGCGCGTCCGGGCGACGCGCCGGCCATGATGAAGCCGTTGCTGACCATGCCCCTGCGCCACATGAGCGGGGGCCAATACCAGCTCTTGCATACGTTCGCCTGCATGTGCAGCCCTTGCCGGCTTGTGCTCATGGACGAGCCAACCAACAATCTGGACGGGCGCGCGCTCGATGCGCTCTCGGCGCTCCTGAAGAAACTCGACCCAGGCCGCGCCGTATTGCTGGTCAGTCACGAAAAGGCGTTTTTGGAGAAACATTGCACACGGATCGTCGAGGTGGGCTCATGAGCGACTGGCTGCTGTTCGATCCTATGTTTCGCATCCCGTTCCTGACCGGCCTCGTCCTGACGCTGGCCCTGAGCCTGACGGGCGCATTGCTGCGCATGCGCGAGGAGTGGCTGGCCGCGCTCGGGCTGTCGCAAATCGCGGCCGTCGGAGCCATTGCCGCCTGTCCGCTGGGACTGCCCGCGCTGACTGGCGCGTTCGGGGCGGCGGGACTGGCAACCGCGTTGCGGACGCTGCTGCCGCGCGTGGACAACAGTCATCATGCGTTGCTGATTCTGGTTGGCTGGTCGGGCACGCTGATCGTCGGCTCCTACATCGATCATGGCGCAACGATCGGCGAATCGCTGCTGCGCGGGCAGCTCTATTTCACGCGCGGCGCCCATCTGGCCGGCGCGGCAACCCTGCTTGCGCTGCTGCTGAGCCTGTTTCCATGGCTTTCGCCCCGGCTGCTCACGGCGCGCTTCTTCCCGGATCATCACCAGGCCAATCGCGTGCCGACCTGGCCGTACAGAACGGTATTTGCGCTTCTGGCAATGGCCGCCACCGTGCTGGGAACCGTATCCATCGGCGCGTTCCCTACCTTCGCCATGCTGTTCGCGCCTTCCTGGGCCGGATTCGTTCTCGCAAACGGATGGCGCCGCTCGCTAGTCGTCTCCTGCGCCATCGGCCTGGTTGCCTATACCGCCGCTTTTGCGCTGGCCATGATCGTCGATTTGCCGTTCGGCCCCGTGCTCGTCGCCATGCTGGCCATGGTTGGCGGGCTGCGCTTTCTGCCAGGCATAAGCAGCATTATTGCGACCACAAAGTGGTCGCAAAGTAGAGAGTAAAATAAGCGGCGGCGTCCACAGGCCCCCTGCCGCGAACGGCGCTTAGCTGCGATTCAGACAGTGGGGAGGGGGCAGCGGGGCAGTGGGCCCCGGATAGCGCGTATCCCCTGACATGCCGACGGTTTCGGACCTGAACGGCCACCAGCGCGATCCCCGACGCTGAAAATCTTCAGAAAAATGTTGCGCGGGACCTTTTTTCGTGTGAATCTGTATCCGTATAAATATATCGAGGTACAGATATGGACGCCAGCCAGATTCGAAAACAGATCCAACAGAGCCAGCGGGAGATGGTCGATGAATTCGTTGCGGCGAACGGCATAGATGGAAT
>SLKS01000164.1 GCA_007134465.1 Kiritimatiellia bacterium
AAAGAGCACAAAGATCGCAAAGAAAGACAGTTGTGCAGTTTTATGGCCACACCAATCGGGTGTTAGGGCGCATCTCTGCAAGCTGTTCTCCATCTTTGTGTTCTCTGTGTTCTTTGCGGTTTTCTGCTCTTTCCAGGTTAAACCTAAATCCGGCAAAGACTGTTGACGCCTCTCGCCTGCCGTGCTAGCAAAAGAAGCATGAAGGCGGATCGGGCATGATCGTAGGCATCGTCACAACGGAAATCAGCCTGCCGGAATCGCATTCGCTCAAGGACAAGCGATCCGTGCTGCGCAGTCTGAAGGATCGCTCGCGCCAGCGCATGAACATCAGCGTGGCCGAGGTCGGGCGTCAGGACGAATGGCGTTTCGCCGAACTGGCCTTCGTCACGGTGGCGGCCGAAACGGCTGTGGTTCAGTCGCGACTGGCCGATATCCGCCGATTTCTCGAAAGCAACCCCCGTATTGTCCTGGTGCGATTCAATACGGAAATCCTTTAATGAGCCAAGGAAAGACAAGGAAAAGAACCGCCATGCCTGCTTCGCCCCGAACAAGCGGCAATCTGATGCCCGGCTTCGAACACCGCGTGAATCGGCGGAAGCCGGACTCCGAACTGCTCGATCTGCGCTGGCAAAAGCCGCTGGGCTACATCCGGTTCGTATTGGAAGACGCCGCGCGCCGCGTCCGCGAGTCGCGCGCCTGGTTTCCGCGCCGATTCTATCGCGGCGACTGCCACGCGCATTCGCAGCACAGCGACGGCATCGGCACGGTGGCCGAGATGGCAGCCATGGCGAAGGCGGCCGGTCTCGATTTCCAGTACATCACCGATCATTGGGGACTCACGCATGCGGCGGAATGCCGCAAGCATGGATTGTGGATCGGCCAGGAACCGGGCGCGCACCTGCACCATCTCGGCATCCTTAATCTGAAGAAGGTTTTCGTGCCAAGCCAAAATTTGGCCGACGACTGCCGCGAAGTGACGCGGCGGGGCGGCATCCCCTTCATCCCACATCCGGCCGGCTGGTGGCCTTCGCGCGTATACGAGCCCGAAGCGCTACAGGCGCTGACATCCCTGCCGGATCCGTTTCTGATGGAAATCGTGAACGGAGCCAACAACGTTGTCAGCGCCTTCGATTACACCGATGCCGCCGCCATCGCGCTGTGGGACAAGCTGCTGGCAAGCGGACGGCGCGTGCATGCTCTGGGCAACACCGACGCCCACAGTCCGCATGGCATCGGCACCGTCTGGAGCGGCGTCTTCGCGCCGCGCTGCGAGGAAGCCGCCATCCTGCGCGCGTTGGCGGCCGGCCGCTGTTTTGTTTCGGAAGCTCCGCTTCTCGATCTGGCAATCGGCAAAACCGGCATGGGCCAACGCGCGCGCCAGCGCGGGCCGTTGCGCCTGCTGGCCGCCGACGCGCGCGGTCTGCTTCGGCTGCGCCTTGTGGCCGACGGAAGAATCCTGCGCACCTGGCATCCGAACGGCAAGCCGTTTGTGCGTCTGGCGCTGCCTTTGCCGAAAAGTGTCCGCACGTATGTGCGCTGGGAAGCGATCGCCATGGACGGGAAACGGGGATTTACGAACCCGGTGTATTTAACCTAAGTGGAGCAGTTGATTTGCCACAAAGAGCGCAAAGATCGCAAAGAAAGACTGTTGTGCAGTTTCACGGCCACACCAATCCGGTGTCAGGGCGCATCTCCGCAAACTGTTCTCCGTCTTTGTGTTCTCTGTGTTCTTTGCGGTTATCTGCTCTTTCCAGGTTTAACGCCGCAAAAGAAAGGAAACAACCATGAAGAGATTGGCGATTCTGGGCGGGGTGGCGTTTCTTGTGCCGGCCGCGGCTATTTCGGCGGGCAGGGACAGCGCGCACACGCTGGGCCGAGGAAAGGCCGCCGTCGGCCTGGAACAGGAAGTCGTGACCGGCAGACGGTTCGAAACGCTGCACTGGTCCACTCAAGCCGACCCCGTCTTCATAACGGAAGATCTGCGCTGGAAAACGAAGAGAACGTATCGCACCATGGCCGTCGTTCGATACGGCTTGCTGGACAGCGTGGACCTGTCGGCTTTAATCGGCCGGGCCAGACCCGGATTTGAAGGCGCGGGCAGTTTCGACTATCAGGACCCCGACCATTACACCGGCCGTTCCCGCATCCGATGGAGAGGCGAATACGGAACGGTTTTCGGCGCGGGCTTTCACTCTGTCTTTCGCATGGGCGACCGGTGGCTATGGGGCATGAACGGGCAATATCTAACGCATCGCAACTCGTACCACACACGGTTGTCTTGCGACGTGTACAGCGGCTATGACACGCTGATCGAACAGAACAGTCTTTCGCGAATGCTGACGGGCAAGCCGGTCTATTCCGAATGGCATGCGGCGCCGTTTGTCGGGGCGGAAACCGGCACGTTCACATCCTATGTCGGCATACGGTACAGCCAGGGCCTGTTTACGGTTCGGGAAGAAGACGTCGTCTTGCGGCTGTTCTCCAGCGAAAGCGAGACCAAGCGGTTCCGAACCCGGCGCCCGTTCGGCGCCTATGCCCGAATCGAGCGACGAATATCGCCCTCGTGGAAAGCGAGCCTGGACGGCCGGCTCATTAATGAACGAGCCCTTTCCTTCGGCATGCAGGCGGCGTTTTAAGACTTTTCGGAGTTCCTGATCTCGCCGGAAAATGACTTGGCACTGTTTCAGAACGTGGCACGGGCATCTTGCCCGTGTTTTCTCAGCATTAACCATGGGCGGGACCCGCCTTCGCAAGGCCTACGGCGAGGCAAGCTGCCCATGCCACGAAAAATGTGCCAAATCATTTTCCGGGAAACAGCCTCAATCCCCGGCCGAGGTCAGGAAGTCTCAATCTATATCAGGACGCGACACTGACTACTTCCCGGCCAGCGCCTGCCACAGGGCTTCGGGCGTTTCGGCGGCCAGAATGCGGGCGCGGCCTTCTTCGCCGAGCGCTTGACTGATCATCGCCATGAACTGCATATGCGGCGCCACCAAATGCTTTGGAGACAAGGTGAGCACAATGATCCGGGTCGGCTCCCCGTCAATGGACTGGAAATCCACGCCCTCGCGTTTGACGCCCACGGCGCATACAAGCCGGTTCACCCCGTCGGTCCGGCCATGCGGGATGGCGATCCCGTATTGCATGCCGGTGGACAGACTCGATTCGCGCGCCCACAGGTCCTCGCGCGCCTTCTTGCGGTTTGTCAGATAGCCGCGCGCGTCGAGCAAGGCCAGCAACTCGTCAACGACCTCCTCCTTGGTTTGGCCGTCGAGCCGGGTCGTTACGGCATCGGGCGGAATATAGCGCATGAGCGCAGGCTGCGCGATCACGCCCGGATCCTTTTCCTGCATCCGCCGCCCTATGGCGGCGGTGTTCAGAGGGCGCCGCAGCTCCTTCAACGTTTGCTCGAAATCCGCCACCACCTCGTACATGGCCGTATTGACAAATGGAATCTCCGCTTGCGCGCAGGTGAACATCAGGTCCGCATTGCGGCGGGCCAGCCCGATCACCGTCTTGTTCTTGCGAAACTGGTACAAATGCCGACGCCGGTGAAGCGTGTGCACGAAAAAGCCTTCCGCCTCGAACGCCCGCAGCAGCTTGCCGGTCAGCAGATCGGCCATGGGCTCGGAAGGGAACCGGAAAGAAACCTCGCGTTGTCGCGAAGCCGCGCTGGCCGGTTTGATCAAGCCGCTGGCCGACCCGGCGAACGCGCGCGACAACAGCGGCGACACGATCACCGAGGTTGTCAGGATCATGAAGACGGCGATGCCGAACTGGCGGGCGGTCAGCGCGCCCGAAGCCAGAGCCACGCCGGCCATGATCAGCCCCACTTCTCCGCGCGGCAACATGCCCAGCCCGATGCGCAACGCGCCCAGCCCGTTGAACACTCCGCTCAGCCGCGCGGGCAAGCCGCACCCGGCCAACTTGGCCAGGCCCACGACAAAAACGAACAGCAGCCCGAACAGGATCGTCGGCCCCGACAGCAGCAAACGCACGTTGACCAGCGTACCCATCGCCACAAAGAACACCGGCACCAGAAGAGATTGGACCGGATCCATCTTTTCCCGGATGACCCGGTTGATGTCCGTGCCGGACAACGACAGGCCAGCCACGTAGGCGCCAATGATCATAGCCAAGCCAACCCCTTCGAACAGCCCGGCCAGGATCAACGCCAGTCCCAGCGCCAGTACGGCAATCGCCGACCGGTCGCCGAACCACTTGAGCAGCAGCCCGATCTTCTGCGAAGCCGCCAGCCCGATCGCCGTCGCCACCACCCAGATGCCGGCCGCTTTCAGCGCAATGCCGCCGATATGCCGCCAATCCAACCCGTTGTCCTGCGAGGACCCGACCACGCCCAGGCCAATGGCCAGCAGGATGATGCCCAGCACGTCGTCCACGATGGCGGCCGAAAGAATCGTCGAGCCTTCCGGCGAATCCACCTTGCGCCGGTCCGCAAGAACGCGCGCGGTGATGCCCACCGACGTGGCCGTGGCGATGATGCCCATGAACACGGGAAACGGATCCAGCCAGCCAACCGGCCCGTCGCCCAGAACCGGCGCCAGCGCCACCACCAGCGCGCTGCCGGCCACATACGAAAAGACCACTCCGCCAACGCCCACAAGACTGCCCGTGGCCGAATAGCGCAAAAACAGACGCACATCCGTTTCCAGACCGATCATGAACAGCAGAATGACCGACGCCAGACTGCACACCCCGTAGAGCTCCGGCGACAAAGGGAAATCGGCCAGCAACGGGAAAAGCCCGTCCGGCAAGCCCGGCAAGGCAATGCCGCCCAGGGCGAACGGCCCCACAGCCACGCCCGCCAGCAGTTCGCCCGTCACGCTCGGCAGCCGAAGCCGTTCGGCGAACATGCCGCCCAGCCGCGCCGCGAACAGCATGACGCCCAGTTGCAAGACCAGCAACGCCATCCGATGGCTCAAAGCCTCGTGCGGCGCGGACATGCCGACCCCGGCCCAGGCCGTTGTCGCGGCCATCGCGCACAAGCAAATCAACGCTGTTTTCTTCATCGCGCTTTCTCCGCGCAAGAGTGGATGCCTTCGAAAAAACAGACGGAAAATCAAACACATTCGCAAAGCGAATGCAAGCGATAGGTGCGGGAGATCGACGGGATGAGGGGGTCTGCCCCTGCCGCTTCCTGCCGCCTCCCGTGGTCGTCCGTGCTACAAACCTTCCTCGACGGCCATGAAGAGCTGGCCGTAACGGCCGCTGAAGGCATGGATTTTCGGGGTAGCCATGAACACGTAGCCGCGGTCGTGATAGCCGAGCGGCATCCGGTCCTCGCGTGAAATGCCGGTGCGCGGCAGTCCGAAATGGAGCATGTATTCCCAATAGATCTTCCGCGCGAAACGGCCGTGCTCGCGGGCGCCCAGCACATGCGCAAGATAGGCGTAGCCGTCGGCCAGCAGCAAATTGTAGTGGGGGGTGGCCGGGCCGGCCGGCTGCGTGATGTCCGGCCGATGATTCCACGAACCCTCCACCCACAGGGTCTGCCAGTAGAGGCCGTCCTTCTCGAATCCGCGCGTCGAGCCTTCCGCCCGCTGCCAGCGCAGGACACGGTCCAGAAACAGAACCGCGTCCTTGCGGCCCGTCCAATGGTGCAACCGGCAAACCGGCTCGACAATATAGGACAGGAACTGCACCGGCTGTCGGCCGTCCTCGAGAATATGCCCCTGCCGCCCGTTCGCCGCCTCCATGGCCAGCAGCGTCTTGGTGAAAATCTCGTCCGCCCGCTCCAGCCATTCGGGTTCGCCCGTGTACTCGTACAGCGCCAGCCAGTTGTCCATGGCCCAGGCCGGCGTACGGTATTCTTGCCAGTGCAGCTCGTCGCGCTCCCCCAGCCTGTGCTGAACATAGAAGAAGCGATGGAAGGCCCGTCCGTTCTGGCGGGCGGCCTCGAGGCTGCGCGGGTCGCCCGTCAGCGCCCAGTGCAACAGCAGGCAGCGGTTCCATGTGTGGCTGGCCCGGGCGTTGCCTTCCCACGAGGTGTTCCGCCCGCGAAACTTCTCCTGCCGCGACAGATGCCCGTGCTCGCCCCGTTCCAGCCGCTGAAAGCCGCCCAGATGCGTGGCCGTGTCCTCGACATGGTACTGGTCAATGTCGTACCGGTGCCGAGCCATGTCCTCGGCCACGTCCATGAACTCGCGGTCGCCCAGCCGCAGCCAGTGGATCAGCATCGAGTACGGCCAGCCGTAGTAGAGCGAACAGTATCCGAACGTCCAGATCAGGTCCCCGTAGTTCATCCAGCCCATGAACTCTTCCGGCGCCCGCTCCCACAGATTCGGAATGGAGACTTTGCCCCAATTGTCGCGTCCTAACTTGCCCGGCCCCGCCGGATCGCCCGCCTCGAGCACGACCTTGGCCCGCTGCAGCCGGTCGAAGCGCGCGAGCGCCTCGTCCATCTCCGGTTCGTCCGCCCGCAGCCCGGCATTCGCCAGCGGCAGCACTGCGGCGGTGTCCCGGTACCAGGCCGTCGGCGCGCGCGCGTACAGGGGCTCGTCCAGCATTCGCAGCGCATCCTCGCCCGCCCCCGCCGTCGGCCCGAACGAAAGCAGCGCGTCCGCCGTCTTGCGACGGCCGCCCTCGAACTGCACGGTCCGGTTCTCGAACGCCGCCAGGGTCCGAGGCCAGTATCCGCCCGGCGGAAACATCCGGAACGACAGCCCCGCCCGCCCGTCGGGTCCGGCCCGCGCGACAAATCCGCCCGGAAAATTCTGGCGGAACCGGCGCACGGCCAGGCTCGCGTACGGACGACCCGCCGCGTCCGCCAGCCCGATCCGGCCTGGCATCGCGCCCCGTTCCGCCACCGGCTCCGGCCCGTTCTCCAGCAGCCAGTAGAAATCCGCGTCCTGCCATTTCATTCCGGCCAGCGCCGCCCGGCCCAGTTCCTCCTTCTCGAACTGCGTCTCGTCGTTCCGATCCCGCGCGGTATGCGACGGATACTTGTACCAGAGCGTACCCGTCGCCGCCTGCCCGCCCGCCAGCGGAATCGTCTTCCCGCAAAGGTCGGCTTGCCAGGCTTCGTCCGCCGCCGGCCCGTCCGCGAACGGCACGTCCAGATCGAGCCCCTTCATATACAGCCACTGCCGGGGCCGGCGCTGCCCGCGTCGGCTCTCGTTCCGGTATCCGTACCAGCCGTCGTTGCGCAGCGTGAACGCCAGCCGCGCGTACGGCTTGCCCGCATAGACATGGATGCGCAGATCGTAGCCGACTTTCCCGTCGAAAATCTTCGCGCCGTTCTCCGCAACGAAATGGCCGCGCACCAGCAGCGTCGCCC